>NZ_FUWM01000010.1:26075-125861 GCF_900167185.1 Selenihalanaerobacter shriftii | reverse complement strand
ATATACCCCTTGGGCTATTTCTGGCACATAAACTTCTCTATCAGACCAATCTGCGTTTTTAAAAGTAGTTAAACCCTTTTTTATTTCTCGGCTTATTGTTGTCCTATGACAGTTCATTTCTCGGGCTATTTCACTATAATTTTTATTTTGCTTATTATATAAATGAGCAATAATCTTACGAGCTCCTAGTTTTAAATGTTTCCCTTTTTCTCTTTCTATGATATAATTACTTTGACGCATATTTGTGCCTCCTTAATGTTTAAGTGTGGTTACTTAACATTTTATCAGAGGAACAAGTATGTGTCATTTTTTTATTAGCCCGTGCATTTAATTATACAATGCACCATTAACTAAATAATGATAATTGATTAGTCTCTGGCATTCCATCTAAACTACCATGTTCTTTCATAACTTCAATAACTGTTTTACTTACACTAGCTCTATTACTAAGCTCTTCGATAGATGTAAATTCACCATCTTGTCGAGCCTCTATAATGCTTTGTGCTGCACTTTTGCCTAAACCTTGTAAACTAATTAAAGGCGGTAATAATCCATCATCAGTAATTTGAAATTCATCTGCTTTAGACTTATAAATATCAACTTCAGTAAATTCAATCCCTCTAACCATTGCTTCAATCACTATTTCAAGTACAGTTAAAGTATTCTTATCTTTAGCTGTAGCATCATTTCCTTTAACTTTAATTTCTTGAATCTTCTCTTCCACAAAATCTCTTCCCTGTAAAACAATTTGAGAATCAAAGTCGTCAGCCTTAATAGTAAAATAAGTATTATAAAAAGCTTCTGGATGATGGACCTTAAAGTATGCAATTCTAAAAGCCATCATTACATAAGCTGCTGCGTGAGCTTTAGGAAACATATATTTTATCGTTTTACAGGATTTAATATACCATTCTGGAACATCATTCTCTCTCATTGCTGCTTCTTCTTCATTAGTTAATCCTTTTCCCTTTCGAACATGCTCCATAATCCAGAAAGCCTGAGAAGGTTCTACACCTTTTTGCAATAAGTAATTCATAATATCATCACGTACTGAAATGACTTCAGCTAACTCTGCAGTTCCTGCTTGAATTAAATCTTGAGCATTATTCAACCAGACATCAGTCCCGTGAGATAGTCCACTAATCCGAATCAGCTCAGCAAAAGTAGTTGGACGTGTTTCCCGCAGCATACCCCTTACAAAACTAGTACCAAATTCAGGTATCCCTAATGTCCCTAACTCCACTCCCACATCATCTTCTGTAACACCTAAAGGTTCTATAGTAGAAAAGATATTCATAGTTTCTGGATCATCTAAAGGAATATTCTGAGGGTCAATCCCTGTAATATCCTGTAACATCCTAATACTAGTCGGATCATCATGACCTAAAATATCTAGCTTTAATAGATTATCATGGATCGAATGAAAATCAAAATGAGTCGTCAATGTGTCAGTGTCCATATCATTAGCCGGTTTTTGGATTGGAGTAAAATCAAAAATTTCTTTATCTTGAGGTACAACTATCTGCCCTCCAGGATGCTGCCCAGTTGTTCGTTTTACTCCAATACAGCCTGATGATAGTCTGTTAGTCTCAGCTCTTCTCAAAACTAAATCATTATCATCTGCATGACCTTTAACAAAGCCATAAGCTGTCCGATCAGCAATAGTAGAGATAGTTCCTGCTCTATAAACATAATCTTTACCAAATAATGTTTCAGTATACTTATGAACTTCTGGCTGATATTCTCCAGAAAAGTTAAGATCAATATCTGGTACTTTATCTCCTTTAAATCCTAAGAAAACTTCAAAAGGAATATCAAAACCATCTTTAAGCAATTCCTCACCACATTCAGGACAATCCTTATCCACTAAATCAACTCCAACTCCACCGGATCCATCAGTAATAAACTCTGAATATTTACATTTCCGACAACGGTAATGAGGAGGTAACGGATTAACTTCCGTAATATCTGTCATTGTAGCGGCAAAAGAAGATCCTACTGACCCTCGGGAACCAACCAAATAACCATCATCTAACGACTTCTTAACTAATTTTTGTGAGGTTAAGTATATAACAGCATATCCATTACCAATAATAGAGTTTAGCTCTCTTTCTAACCGTTTTTCTACAAACTCAGGTAAAGGATCTCCATACCAAGATTTAGCTTTTTCATAAGCCATAGTTCTAACCTCTTCATCTGCCCCTTCTATAGTTGGAGTAAAGAGTTCATCAGGAATTATCTCAATCTCTTCTGTCATATCTGCTATTTTTTTAGGATTATCAATTACTAACTCTTTAGCTATATCTTCGTCAAAATAAGAAAATTCCTCTAACATTTCATTAGTCGCCCTAAAATATAAAGGTGCTTGCTCTGCTGCATCATTAAATCCTTGACCTTCCATTAATATTTGACGATAGATATCATCATCTGGATCTAAAAAGTGAACATCACCTGCTGCAACTACTGGCTTACCTAACTTTTTACCTAATTGATAAATCTTTCGATTAATTTCTTGTAAAGCTTCTACAGATTCTACTTCTCCTTTTTTTAATAAAAATTTATTATTTCCTGTCGGTTGAATCTCTAAATAATCATAAAAGTTAGCCAGATCTTCAAGCTCATTGTCAGGTTTACCATTTAATATAGCTTTATATAACTGTCCAGCTTCACAAGCTGAACCAATAATTAATCCTTCCCGCTTTTCTAATAAATCGCTCTTTAAAATCCTAGGTTTTCTATAGAAAGTCTCTATATGAGCTTTAGAAATTAATTTATAAAGATTCTTAAGCCCTTGTTGGTTCTTTACTAAAATAGTAGTATGATATGGATAAATACGTTTATGGTCAATCTCACTGGTCAATTCGTTAACTTCTGTTAAATTAAGAATTTCTTCTTCTTGAACTAATTCTATTAACTCTAAGAAAATTTCTGCTGTAACCTTAGCATCATCAATAGCTCGATGATGATTTTCTAAATTTTTATTAAATCTTTTAGCTAATTTATTTAATTTGTAACTCTTCATATCAGGCAAAATAGCTCTAGCTAAATTTAGAGTGTCCAATGCTGAATTAGTTAACTTAGATTCATTTAACTTACGTAATTTATCTTCAATAAATCCTAAATCAAAAGGAAGGTTATGGGCAACTATTGTGTTATCTCCAATAAATTCTAAAAAATCATCCATGATTTCTTCTAACTTAGGTGCATCCTTTACCATATTATTATTAATACCTGTCAGTTGTATGATTTCTGATGGAATCTTCTCTTCAGGATTAATAAACGTTTGATAGGAATCAATAATTTGACCTTCTTTTACTTTAACCGCTCCAATTTCTATAATTTGATTATTGTGGGGATTAAATCCTGTTGTCTCTAAATCAAAGATAACAAAAGTCTCTTCTAATATTTCTTTATCAGTAGGGTTAAAGATAATCGGTTCACCATCATCAATTAAGTAAGCTTCCAAACCATAAATCACTTTAATATCCCTATCTTTAGAAGCATTATAAGCCTCCGGAAAAGCCTGAGCAACTCCATGGTCAGTAATAGCAATAGCTGGATGTCCCCAGTCATCAGCGCGTTTAATAACCTCATTTACATTCACTATTGAATCCATAGCACTCATCTGAGTATGAAGATGCAATTCAATTCTCTTCTCATCAGCATCATCAGTCTTAACCTCTGGAATAAACCTACTAATATCTCGAGGCATTATAGTCAGTTCCTGAGTATACTTATCTATTTGGACTCTACCTCTAATCTTTAACGAATCACCTTCAAAAAGATTATTTGCAACATCTCCATCTTTATCTTCGAAAACTTTAGCGGTAATAGAGTCTGTACCATCAGTTAGGGCAAAAATAACTAAATTTCTACCACTTTTTAAGTTGCGAATCTGCAAATCTATTACTTCTCCACAGAAAGTTATACTCCGTTCTTCACTCTGTACTTCTTCAATTTTAGTAGCCTCTGATTTAATCTTCTTACCTTTAATGATTCCAGGTTTATTATTACCACTTTTACCATTCTGATTTGTTTGTGTATCAATGCTAGCCATTAAATTCTTAATATAATCATCATTTTCTTCTTGACGTTTTTTATCTAACTCTTCTACTTCTTCGCTATAATCACCTAATTTAAATTCAACTTCTACTCTTTGATCTAACTCTTTATCTATTAGCTTTGTAATTACACGATCACAGCTCTTTTCTCTTAATTTTTCAATCCCCAATTCATTCTTAAGTTCAATAACTAATTTCTGATCATTAACTAACTTCCACTTAGAATTTAACAGCCAGCCATTAGTTGCAGGAAATTTTTCCCTAACTTTAGTAGTTATTTTAGACCAAGACTCTTTCAATCTATCTGTTAAACTTCTTTCAAAATTACTTTCTGAACGATCTGAACTTTGCTGTATTTGACAATAATTAAATCGACATTCTACATCGGTTAAAGATTCAACTCTTTGTTCGATAACTCTTGTGATAATGTTCTCTAAATCTTTACTCTTTAAACTTCTTTCAGCTTGTCCATAAACTTCCAATCGTTTTGCTTCTAAATCTAATACAATATTCTTGAATTGAACCAGTTCAGGCATAATATTATCTACTATCTCGGCTAACTCTGCCATTAATTCTTGCTGGATTTTATTCTTCATAGCAGGTTTAATATATACACGAATCATTTAAACACTCCTTTAACTTCCGCTATCTTTCCACTCTACCTGAATGACTCCACTAGTTTGAGCCAAATGTTGAATTACTTGATTCTGATTAACATCACTAGGGACTCGAGCTTGTAAATTAACATAAATGTTAGGTTCATTCCTAATATGATCAATACTTACATCAATAATGTGTATATTATAGTCTCCTAAAACAGACCCCAGCTTACCTACTTCTCCTGGCTGATCAAAGACTTTAATTCTTAAATTCTTTAAGCCGCTTTTTTGAGCAATACTATGTTCAACAGTATTTAAAATACTTAAAGTTAAAATAATTAATACAGTTCCACTAATAGAGCTAAAATAAAAGCCTGCTCCTACAGCTAAACCGACACCAGCTACTGCCCATAAACTAGCTGCAGTAGTTAATCCCTTTACGGAAAAGCCTTCACGAATAATTGTACCGGCTCCTAAAAAACCGATCCCACTAACTACTTGAGCTGCAATTCGAGAAGGATCAGCAGCTCTAGACGCTTGGAAAAGTACATATAATTTTATAGAAACAATCATTATTAATGCTGAACCAATACATACTAAAATATTAGTTCTAAAACCTGCTGGTCGTGAATTGCTCTCTCGTTCCCAACCAACTAACCCTCCTAATAATGTTGCTAAAAGTAGCCTTAAAAATATTTCAGTCTGACTTAAAATTTGAATCACTCCTTAAAATCAAATGTTGTTGCTTAGTGAAACAAAGCAACAACATGGACTAATCTATCAATTCTTTCTACGATGATAAGGAATATTCTTTATTATTTCCCAATACATCTTTAATCGAGCTAAGAAACCTTTAACGATTCCAAGTTTCTCCTCTTTCATAACATGAGTTAGATCTTCTAAAACAACTTCTTTAATCTCAACCTCATTCTCTTTTACATACTTAGTTAGGGCAACTTCAACACCAAATCTAGTCATATCTAAATTCGATATACCTTGTAATACTTTTCGTTTAACACCTCGTTGCCCTGATAAAAATGGAGTGATTTTTTGTGCTAAATCGGTAGCTACTCTTCCTTGATTAAAAATTCCTACAGTCATATCTATATCTTCTTGTATAATCGGGTTTATTAATTTATTAATATGTCTTTTGGTTAATCCTACTAAATCGGCATCTAAAAAAAGAATTACTTGGGCATCAGTAGCCTCTATGCCTAATTTCATCGCTCCACCTTTTCCAATATTCTTTTCTAAATCAATTACTTCTACCATCTGTCTTTGTGCTACTGTAGCTGTATTATCTTCTGAACCATCGCTTACTACAATAGTCTCCGTGATTATATCATGATTCTTTACTACATTAATTACTTGGGCAATTCTTTCTTCTTCATTATAAGCCGGGATAATCGCGGCTATCTTCATTAATTAACCTCCCAAGTCTTAATTTTATTTTAATCTAGTTCATTTAATAATTCTGCTACCTTATCTATTACATTATCAACCTTAATGTTGAAGTCATCACCAGTACTTCTAACCTTAACTTCAACTTTACCTTCAGCTAAAGAACGAGAGCCTATAGTAATTCTAACAGATGCTCCAATTAAATCAGCATCATTAAATTTAACCCCTGCTCTTTCCTTACGTTCATCAAATAATACATCAATACCTGCTGACTTTAAATTTTGATATAATTCTTGCCCAGTTTCTAAGACTTCTCCATCACCTAATGTTAATAATGAAACTTCATAAGGCGCAATAGCTGCTGGCCAAATAATTCCATATTCATCATGATTCTGTTCAATAGCAGCAGCAACTGTACGGGTAATTCCAATACCGTAACATCCCATTACCATTGGTTGGGCTTTCCCATTATTATCTAAATAAGTTGCTCCCAGAGCTTCACTATATTTAGTTCCTAATTTGAAGACCTGTCCTACTTCAATTCCCTTAGTTAACGTTAAGTCTCCTCCACAATAAATACAAGACTCTTCTTCTTTAATTTCTCTAATATCAGCTATTTCATCTACATCAAAATCTCGCTTAGCATTAACATTTACATAATGGTAATCTGCTTCGTTTGCCCCAGTAACTCCATTAACTACTTCCATTACTGATGGGTCTGCTACTACTTTGACTTCCCCAGAAGTTTCTATTGGACCAGCAAATCCAGTAACAACTCCTGTATCGTCTAATAATTCTTCACCATCAGCCATCTCTAAGTTTGGTGCACCTAATAGATTCCTTAATTTAATCTCATTAAGCTGATAATCTCCTCGTACTAAAGCTAATACATAACCATCTTCTGTTTGATAAGCTAAAGTTTTGATTAACTTACTTTCAGGAAAATCTAAAAATTTAGCTAAACTTTCAATAGTGTCTACACCTGGAGTCTCAACTTTTTCTATCTCAGCTTTTTCTTCATCACCAATAACAAACTTTACATCTGAGACTGCTAATTCTAAATTAGCTGCATAATCACACTCACTACAAAAGACTACTGTGTCTTCTCCTGAATCGGCCAAAACCATAAATTCATGAGATTCACTACCACCAATAGCTCCATTATCTGCTACTACTGGTCTAAAGTCTAATCCACATCTATCAAAGATTCTATCATATGCATCAAACATCTTTTGATAATTTTCTTCTAATCCTGCTTCATCTACATCAAAACTATAACCATCTTTCATAATAAATTCTCTACCTCTTAACACACCAAAACGAGGTCTAATCTCATCTCTAAACTTTGTCTGAACTTGGTATAAATTTAATGGTAAATCTTTATAAGAACGTACTTCATCTCGTACTAAATCTGTGATAACCTCCTCATGAGTTGGCCCTAAACAGAAATCTCTATCATGTCTATCTTGTAACCGCATTAATTCTGGGCCATAATCATTCCACCTTTCAGATTCCTGCCATAACTCCGCCGGCTGTAAAGCGGGTAATAATAGTTCTTGAGCTCCTTCTCTATTCATTTCCTCTCTAACTATCTCTTCTATCTTTTGAATTACTTTCTGTCCTAATGGTAAATATGTATAAATTCCTGAGCTCAACTTACGCATCATGCCTGCTCTTAACATTAATTTATGACTAACTACTTCTGCTTCTGATGGTGTTTCTTTCAAAGTCGGTATATATGCTTTCGACATCTTCATAACCAATAAACCTCCCCTAATATTTCAATAACTTTATATTTAATTATCACTTCAACTTTATCAAATTAGTAAGTATTTGTCAATATATCATCATTATAAGTTCTCTATTTCAGTTAATAAAGTATCAACTAATTTATCTCCTGGTACTTTCTCAATAACTTCTCCTCTTTTAAAGAGTAAACCAACATCTTTACCTCCAGCAATTCCAATATCTGCTTCTCTAGCTTCACCAGGACCATTAACTACACATCCCATAATCGCTACTTTAATATTAGTATCTAAATTTTTGATCTTTTCTTCAACCTGGTTAGCCACACCAATTAAATTAATCTCACAACGGCCACAAGTAGGACATGAAATAATTTTTGGTCCTTTCTGACGTAGATTAAGAGATTTTAAAATTTCATAACCTACTTTAACTTCTTCAACAGGATCTCCTGTTAATGAAACTCTGATTGTATCACCTAATCCTCTACTTAAAATACTACCGATTCCAACTGCTGATTTAATAGTACCTGACCATTCTGTTCCTGCTTCAGTAATACCTAAATGTAATGGGTAATTCACCTTTTTAGCTATTAATTCATAAGCCTCTAATGTCATTAATACATCTGAAGCCTTAAGTGAAATAATAATATCTTCAAACCCATACTCCTCTAATAATCGAACATGTTTTAAAGCACTTTCGACCATTGCTTCCGCTGTTGGTGCTCCGTACTTTGTCAATAGTTCCTTTTCTAAAGAACCAGCATTAACTCCAATTCTAATAGGAACATCTTTTTTATTAGCTAACTCTGTTAACTCTTTAACCTTATCTTCTGAACCAATATTTCCAGGATTAATTCTTAATCCATCAATTCCTAATTCTAGAACACGCAAAGCTAATTTATGATTAAAATGAATATCAGCAATTAGCGGAATACTAATCTTTTCTTTAATCTCTTTTACTTTATTAGCAGCTTCCATATCAGGTATAGCTACTCTAATTAATTCACAACCTGCTTCTTCTAATTGTTTAATCTGTTCTATAGTAGACGCCACATCTCTAGTATCAGTATTAGTCATAGATTGTACTGAAATAGGGGCATCACCACCAATCTTAATGCCCCCTAGATTAACCTGTCTACTTTTAGCTCTCCCCATTACTTAGCTCCCCCACTCTGCCATCACAGTCCTTACATTGACGTTTGCAATCTTTTAACATTTTATAGACTAATATATCTAATCGTCGTACTCTTTCTAAAGCTTCTGTAAAATCTATTTCTAAATTATGACGTTCTTCATCCTTCTCATGATCCATATCGTCAGCATCAAAGACTAATTTTTGCATTGGCGTTAAGGTCACATTTTCACTAATAGGACTAGATGCACTATGAAAAAGAATAGCTAAAGAAATATCCCGTGACTTCCCTAAATCTTCTCCCTTAAAAATCAAAAGTTCATGTGCTCTCTCTGCTCCTTTAATAGTATGAATATCAAAATAATTATAGGATTCATAATCCCATTCCCCTTGATTTTCCCAGCTAGTATGACCTATATCATGTAAAAGACCAGCTTTAGTTGCCACATCCACACATAAATTCCGCTCTTCACCTAGTTGAAAGGCATGTTCTGCCGTAATTACAGCATGACGTAGACCTCCTTTAGGTAAATGCTTCCTAGCTACACTATCTGTAATTAAAGTTTCCAAAGTAACATGGTCTTCTAACATAATCCCCCTCCCTTCTTACAAGTACAATTATCACATTTTGTCGGCACATTCATCGCAATATCCATCATTTCTTCTAACCTGAGCTTCTGCTTCTTTACCACATTCCTTACAATTAGTTCCCATTAATTCGAAACATGATTCACAAAAACCATGTTTTTTAGCAAATTCAGGATCCGGTTTTCCACAGACTCGGCAACAGCAATCTTTACAATATCCATCATTCTCTTGAACTTGTTCAGGTACTACTTTTCCACAACCTTTACATGCATATTTTCCTTCTTTTTTCTTTTCTAATTCTCTGACACAATCCTCACAAAGATTAGAATGTTTTAAAATCCTAACATCCTTTACAGTCTGACCACAACGCTGACAATATCTCTCAGAACGACGACCATGTCCTTTACCCTCTTTATTAGGATCTAGCCATTTACTCCCTTTTCTTTTCTTCTGCTTAGCCATCAAGAATCACCTCAAATTTTAAAATATATTTACGATATCTTTATAAACAATAACTACCATCAATGCTAATAAAAGTACTAGACCAACAAAATGAACAAATCCTTCTTTTTCTGGATCTATTTCTTTACCACGAATAAGTTCAATTCCTAAGAATGCTAAACGTCCTCCATCTAAAGCAGGAAAAGGTAATAAATTCAGAATTCCTAAATTCACGCTTAAAATAGCCATTAAATTTAAAACTTTTAAAATACTAGCCTTAGCGGCATCACCAACTATTTGAGCAATCTTTACCGGACCAGCTACCTCTGGAGCCATCTGTCCAGTAATCATTCGCCAAACTCCACTAATAATTCCGACTGTCACTCCTATAGTCTGTTTAAACCCATATTTGATTGAAGTAAAGATGCCAACTTTTTCTCTGATTAATCTTGGTGCAATTCCTATTAACCCTACATCCCTCTTTGGATCCTTTTTTGGGGTTACTTTAATTTTTTCTATATTCCCATTTCTTTTAACAGTTAAAGTAAGCTCTTCTCCAGGATGATTATTAATCTTTTTAGCTAACTCTGACCAATTATCTACTCCTTCTTTATTTACAGATAAAATTTTATCATTAGCTTGTAAACCTGCTTTTTGAGCTGGTCTATCTGGTAATATAGTACCAATTACAGTTGATGAAGAACCTGAAACTGGTACTCCAAATATTGCAAAAATCAAAGAAAATACCACCATAGCTAGAATAAAGTTCATAAGTGGTCCTGTAAATATAACTGCAGCACGTTCAAAAACAGATTTTTGAAAAAGACATCTTTCATTTTCATAAGCTTGTTGATAATGCTCAACATCTTCTATCTCATCCTCATCATCCACTGGGAACTCACCTGTCATCTTGCAATAACCACCTAAAGGAAGTAACCTTATAGAATAAAGTGTTTCACCTCTCTGTTTACCTATGATTTGTGGTCCCATTCCAACTGCAAATTCCTCTACTAAAACCCCTGTTTTTTTAGCAACTATAAAATGTCCAAACTCATGAACAAAAACTAAAATACTAATGACAATTATAAACGATATAATCGTTGTTAACAAAGATTCTCACCCTCCTTCCAACTTTGAGCCCTAGCCCATTCGTCGGCATCCAATATATCATCTAATCCTGGTTTTTGAACAACTTGATGCTGATCCATAACCTTTTTAATTAATTGAGGAATCTCTATAAAACTTAAATCACCATTTAAAAACATCTCCACTGCTATTTCATTAGCAGCATTCAATACAGCAGGTAAAGTTCCTCCTGTCTTACCTGCTTTATAGGCATAACCTAAACAGGGAAACAATTCTGTATTAGGAGCTTCAAAATCTAAACTACCTATTTTAGCTAAGTCTAATCTTTCTAATCTATTTTCTGTTCTTTCCGGATAAGTTAATACATATTGAATCGGTACTTTCATATCAGGCAACCCTAATTCTGCTAAAATTGAAGCATCCTTAAACTGTACTAATGAATGGACAATACTTTGTGGATGAACTACTACTTCAATATCACTAAAATCAATATCGAATAACCATTTCGCCTCGATAACTTCTAATCCTTTATTCATTAAAGTTGCTGAATCTATAGTAATCTTACCCCCCATATCCCAATTTGGGTGGTTTAAAGCTTCTTCTACAGTTACATTAGCTAAATCCTGAGCAGTGCTCTCCCTAAAAGGACCACCAGATGCTGTTAAAATTAATTTCTCAATATCCTCTCTATTTTCCCCATCTAATGCCTGAAAAATCGCGTTATGTTCACTATCAATTGGAAGAATCCTTACTCCATATTCTTTTGCTTTAGCCATTACCAATTCTCCAGCGGTTACTAATGTTTCTTTGTTAGCTAAACCTATATCCTTCTTAGCTTTAATAGCTTCTAAAGTAGGGAATAATCCTGCTGCTCCTACTACTGAATTAATAACTAAATCAACTTCATCACTAGTTGCTACTTCAATTAATCCTTCCTGTCCTACCAATACTTTAGTATCTAAATCTGATAATTCATATTTTAACTCTTTTGCAGCTTCTTCATTCATTAGAACTGCAAATTGAGGTTCAAACTCTTTAACTTGTGCCGCTAATTTCTCTACATTTGTATTAGCAGTTAAAGCTAAAATCTCATAATTTAATTTTAGTTCATTAATGACTTCTAAAGTTTGTGTGCCAATTGATCCTGTAGAACCTAAAATAGTAATTGCTCTCATTACCAATCCTCCATTTTATTATTCAATTAAAATAGAAATAAATCCAGCTCGTGCTATTGCTTTAACTACAATTAAAACTGCTGGGCCTATAAAAAAACCACTTATCCCTAACAGTTGCACTCCTACATACATAGAAATTAAAGTAGCTAAAGGATGTAGACCTATATTCTTTCCAATAATCTTAGCCTCTGTTAATTGTCTAACTATCGCTATCAAAGTATATAAAACTAATAAAGCAATTCCAAAACTAGATTGCCCTATTATCAAGCTATAGATAACCAAAGGACCGAAAACTAGACTAGGTCCAATTACTGGAATCAAATCCAAAATCCCAGCTAAAAGCCCTAACGTAATAGCATAATCACTACCTAAAATTAATAATCCACTAATTGACAATATAGTAGTTATCGATATCAAAATTAACTCCGCTCGTATAAAGCCAACAGCTGCATCCATAATTTCAGCTTCTAATTTTCTAGTTTTTTGTTGCCATGCATTAGGGATTACCTTTAAAAAAGCTTCATTAATCAACTCTCTATCACGGCTAATGAAAAAGGTAGAAATTAAACTAATTAACAGAACAGTTATCAATCTAGGTAAACCCTTAAGTAGATTTAAAAATGAAGTAACCCCTATTCTAATTACTTCTCTTAATTGCTGATATAATTCTTGTAAATTATGAGTAATAACATCCTTAACTGTTGGTGGTAACTTTAATTCCGTTAATATTTTACTTAAATTTTGATTCTGTTCTACAACCCAGTCCATCTTCTCTCCTAACACTTTAAACTCTGGAATATTATTTGCTAACCTATTTAACTCAATGAATAATCTAGAGAAAAATATAGTAGTTACTAATATAATAATAATTAATATAATACCTAAACAAATAGCAACAGCTATTCCTCTACTTAATTTGAATTTTGTCTGTAGTAATTTAATAATTGGCTCAATTAATGAAGTAATAATAAAGGCTATTACAAAAGGGAGTAAATAGACTAGAATATATTTAAAAAAGATAACACTTAATAATACTACTCCTAAAATCACTAAACCCAATTTATAAACAGGCTTCATCTAATTTCACCCCTAAATTCATTTGACCAAAAACTGAAAATAATAATAAACTAATGGTAAAGTAAATAATAAACTATCAAACCTATCTAATATACCCCCATGTCCTGGAATTATATTTCCTGAATCCTTAATTTGGGCATCTCTTTTAAAAGCAGATTCTACTAAATCACCAAGTTGGGAAACTATAGCAAGCAAAACCCCTAAAACAATTCTTTCTTTGATCCCTATTGATAACCAAGACCCATAAATTAAAACTATTAATAAACTACCAGCTATTCCACCTAATGCACCTTCAATTGTCTTATTTGGACTGATATTAGGAGCTAATTTATGTTTACCGAAATTAAGACCAGTAAAGTAAGCAGCAGTATCTGCCATCCAGGTAGCCAAAATAGGTAACCAGACTAGCTTTCTCCCTATCTGCATGCCATCTAAATTAAAATTATAAATTAAAATTAAATAAAGTAATAATCCACAAACATATAGAATCCCTAACATAGTTACAGCCGTATCTAAAAGAGCTGACTTATCTTGGTCCTTACCACCAACTAAATTATTCAATAATAAAAGAAATAAAATGCTAATTATAATTAATTCAGGTTTAAAATATATCAAAAGCTGTTTACTATTTAAGTATGTAACAGTTAACAAAAATAGACCACTAAGTAGTCCTAAAGATCTATTAGGCCTAACACCTTTAGCAGATGCCAATCTATAAAATTCATTTAACCCTAAAGCAGCTAACAATAAAACAGTTAATAAGAATAATATTCCCCCTATATGTAAAATCAATATAAGTAATGGAATCCCAATAATGGCACTAATAACTCTCTTGTTTAACAATTTATATCACCTACTGTCTTTTTCTCTAATCTTTTAAACCACCAAATCTTCTTTCCCTACTCTGGTAATCAGCTATAGCTAATAAAAGGTCTTCTTCACTAAAGTCAGGCCAAAGTGTAGAAGTAAACCAAAACTCTGTATAGGCCAATTGCCACAATAAGAAATTACTGATTCTCATCTCACCACTAGGTCTAATTAACAATTGGGGATCAGGAATATCTTTAGTATATAACTCTTTACTCAATATTCTTTCATCTATCTCATCTAAATCTAATACTTCCTCTTGAACCTTAGTAATTAATTCCTTGGTAGCATCCACAATCTCAGCTCTTCCTCCATAATTCAAAGCAATATTCAAATTTAAAGCTTGATTTCTTTTAGTTAATTCTATAATATTTTCAACCTTATTTTTAATCTCAGTTGGTAGACCTTTCTGTCTACCTAATACTCTAATCTTAACTCCTTGCTCATGTAATTCCTTAGCATCATTATCTAATGTTCTACTAAAAAGTTTCATTAGAAAATTAACTTCTTTTTCTGGCCTTTCCCAATTCTCTGTAGAGAAAGCAAAGACTGTTAAATATTTTATCCCTAATTTTTTGACAATTTTAACAATTTCTTTTAATCTTCTTACTCCATTTTTATGTCCAGCTTTACGTGGAAGTCCTCTTTTTTTTGCCCATCTCCCATTTCCATCCATGATAATAGCTATATGTTCTGGTAAATCCCTAGATAAAACTCTATCTCGTAGTTCTTCTATATCTAATGTCTCTATTTCTTTTCTCGAATTAAAAAGCCCTGGATACATCACTTTGCCTCCTATCAATTACAACATAACCCCCTCTACTTCTTAGAGGGGGTTTATAATAAACTTTAATTTATTCTTCAATAGCTTCTACTGGGCACTCATCCGCACATACTCCACAATCTGAACAGAGTTCATCATCTATGACATACAGATCATCACCTTCTGAAATAGCCTCTAGTGGACATTCTTCAGCACATACACCACATACTACACATTCATCAGTAATATTATAAGCCATTTAACCATCCACCTCCTTCCCCTTATTCTTCCATTAATAACTACTAGCTCTTCATCTATTCGTTATTATCTAATCAATCTCTGAGTTGGGAATATGAGACTTTTAAAAGGTGGATTGGTTTTTATTATCACTAGATCATAATCAATTAAGATCATCTCACTCATACCCTACTCAGATGTAATATTTAAATTTCTAAAATATCACTCTCTTTTTTAGCTAATAATTCATCAATTTTATTAATATATTCATCTGTTAAATCTTGAATATTATCTAGTCCTCGATGATAATTATCTTCTGAAATATCACCGTTAGATTCTAATTCTTCTAGTTCATCATTAGCTTCTCGACGAATATCACGGATTACTATTCTTTTGTCCTCAGATTTAGTCTTAGCTAACTGGACAAATTCTTTTCTACGTTCTTCAGTTAATTGAGGAATATTAATTCTGATAACTTCACCATCATTGTTTGGAGTTAACCCTAAATCAGACTTTAAAATAGCTTTTTCTATTTGCTCTAAACTATTAGTATCCCAAGGCCGGACCAGCAACTGTCTTGGTTCTGGAGCAGAAACTTTAGCCATCTGATTAATCGGCGTTTGTGTCCCATAATAATCAACAGTAATCCCTTCAACTAGAGAAGGCTTAGCTCTTCCAGTTCTAATTGTAGCAAAATCCTTCTTAGTCGCATCAATTACCTGATCCATCTTTTTTCTAGTCTTATTTAATACTTGTTGAATCACTATTATTCCTCCTTATTAAAACTATCGGACAAAGGTCCCAATCTCTTTACCTAATACCACTTTCTTAATATTCTCCATTTCCTTAAGACCAAATACAACTATAGGGATCTTATTATCCATACATAAAGAGACAGCTGTAGAATCCATAACTCCCAACCCACGATTAATTACATCTATGTAATTTAACTCTTTAAACTTAATAGCATCTGGATTTTTAACCGGATCTGAATCATAAACCCCATCAACATTTTTAGCCATTAAAATAGCATCAGCAGAAATTTCTGCTGCTCTTAAAGCTGCAGTTGTGTCTGTAGAGAAAAATGGGTTACCAGTTCCAGCTGCAAAAATCACTACTCTACCTTTTTCTAAATGACGCATGGCCTTTCGTCTAATATAAGGTTCTGCCACCTGTCTCATAGCAATGGCTGTCTGAACTCGAGTCTCAATATCTAACTTTTCTAAAGCATCTTGCAAAGCTAGAGAATTAATTACAGTAGCTAACATCCCCATATAATCAGCAGTTCCGCGATCCATTCCTTTAGCGCTACCTGCTACACCTCTAAAAATATTACCGCCACCAACTACAATAGCAATTTCTACTCCTGTTTTTAAAACTTCTTTAACTTCCTTGGCAATTGAATTAATAAATTGCGGATCTATACCATATTCCTGATTACCACTTAATGCTTCTCCACTTAGTTTAATAATCACTCTTGAAAATTTTGCCTCGGGCATTAAAATAACCTCCAGTCTTTCATTACATTACATTTCGATATACATAATGAAATCCCTTTTTTTAGAAAAACTTTATTTAAAAAGGAGAACACGGAATCGTATTCTCCTTATTAAGTTTACTCTTTATTTTTCAACTTCATTCATTACTTCAGAAACAAAATCTTCCTCTTCAACCTCAATACCTTCACCTAATTCATACCGAGTAAACCTTCTAATATTAAGATTTTCTCCTAGTTCAGCAATCTTTTCAGTGATTAATTCTTCAACTGTCTTATCATCATCACGAATATAAGGCTGTTCTAAAAGACAATTTTGAGAGAAAAATTTATCTAATCTTCCTTTTACTATCTGATCTACAATATGTTCTGGTTTTCCATCATTAAGTGCTTGAGTTCTAAGTACATCTTTTTCATTTTCAATAGCTTCCTCTGAAACCTCATCGCGGGATAAATACTTTGGATTAGAAGCTGCAATATGCATAGCAATATTATCAACTAATTCTTTAAAGGCATCATTTTTAGCTACGAAGTCTGTTTCGCAATTTACTTCTAATAAAACTCCAATCTTACCACCCATATGAATGTAAGACTCCACTAATCCTTCTGCTGCTGTTCTTCCAGCTTTTTTTTCTGCTTCAGCAATCCCTTTTTCTCGTAAATACTTAACTGCTTCATCCATATCTCCATCAGTCTCTTCTAATGCCTTTTTACAATCTAAAATACCTGCACTAGTTTTTTCTCTTAACTTTTTAACATCTGCTGTTGAATATGACATTTTTCATCCCTCCTCCTTAAAATCAAACTTAAAAAAAGGGCGTTACAAGGGCTCTCCCCTTAGATAACACCCTTACTCATCTGCTTTAATTATTATTCTTCAGAATCTGTTGTTTCAGCTTCTTTAGCTTGTTCACCTTGGTTGCCTTCTAATACAGCATCAGCCGTGACTCCAGTTAATAGTTTAACTGCTCTAATAGCATCATCATTACCTGGAATTATATAGTCTATTAAGTCAGGATCACAATTTGAATCTACAATCCCTACAATAGGAATACCTAACTTATTAGCTTCAGCTACAGCAATTTCCTCTTTACGAGGGTCAACAATGTAAATGGCATCTGGAAGACCATTCATATTTCTAATTCCACCTAAAAATCTAACAAGCTTATTACGCTCTTTTTCTAATTCCATAACTTCCTTCTTAGGTAAAACCTCAAATAGTCCATCTTCTTCCATCTGCTCTAGTTCATTTAATCGCTCAATTCGCTTACGAATTGTTTGATAGTTAGTCAACATTCCACCTAACCATCTCTCATTTACATAAGGCATCCCACATCTCTCAGCTTCACGTTTAATTGTATCCTTAGCCTGTTTCTTAGTACCTACAAATAGAATTTCTTTACCGTCACTAGCAAGATCACGCACAAAGTTATAAGCAACCTCAGCTAACTTAACAGTTTGTTGTAAATCAATAATGTAAATTCCATTTCTTTCAGTAAATAAGTAAGACTTCATTTTTGGATTCCAACGCTTAGTCTGATGACCGAAGTGGACTCCTGATTCTAACATTTGCTTCATTGTCACTACAGCCATTAACCGCACCTCCTCTCTGGTTTTACTCCTCCACTTTCATCATCTCTCTATTAGACCTATTATTTATAGGCACCCTAATAGAAATCAAAAAGTGTGTGTAATATGGTATATAATCTATATACACCATTAGGTAGTATAACACAAAACTAATATAATATCAATAATTTTTACAAAAAACAAGAATCAGTAATCAATCATTTGATTTTAATGATTAATTACCGATAATTTTTAATAATACTTTTTCTATAGGAGTATTATCTTTAAACTTATATTTACCTGCTAAAATCATATTGCTGACTCCTAATTTTTCAATTAACTCTGATAATGCTGTCTTCTCTTCAATAATCTCTGCTTGATATAATTTATCCACCACTTTATTAGCAGTTGTTCCTTTTTTAATTTCAATTATTATATCTTTATTATAATCTAATAATTTAACACTCTTTAACCCTCTACTCTTTAATTGAGTTTTTATTTCCTCATCAGATAATTTATCAGGAAACTCCATCCCTAATTGTCTAGCCTTCTTAATTACTGTTGCTTTCTTGGTAATTGCTGCTGAATTTGCCTGTGAATCATCATCTTGCTCATTTAATCCACCATTAGCAATTAATAGTAAAGAAAATATAATAAGTAAAATACCAATACCTAATAAAGATTTCCTAAGCAATTACATCTCACCTCGATTATTTAACTTCCAAATTAATTCTACTTCTCTTTGTCCTAAATTCAGTTCCTGAGCAATTTCAGTAAAATTAAGGCCTGAATTATATAATTTAGCTACCTGTTCCTCTTTATCAAGAGTTGAATTTAAACTAGATAAATTAAGTTCTTTTTGGTTCTGTAAGGTATTCTCATCTACTTTATTTTGTTCTTGTGGCTCTTTCATTTCTGACTCTTGGGTCATTTCAGAATTTAAAGTATTGATAAATGCCATAGTATTATTATCTTTAAATGAACCTTCATTATTAAGCAATTGCTCTAACTTTGTCTGTTTATCATCTAGTTCATCAAGAATATTATAAAAATTATAATTCATTTCTTTTAATAATTTACTTAAGTTCTCTTCACGTTTCTTTAATTTTCTATTAAGCTGAATATAATCTGTTATAATCTCATCATCAACTTCTTTATCTTGATGATATGTTAAAAACAATGAAACCAGAATAAAAATTATTCCAACTACGAAGATTAAGATCTCCAATATCTTCCCTCCAACTCTCTTTATATCATACTTTAATATCGATATAATTCCCTCGGTTTTTTTGTTTTAATTTAGACTCCTGATCACTCTCTTGCTCACTATCTAAGTCCCTATTTTGCCCTTCATTATCATGATTTTTTTCATCTTCATCGTTTACTCGTTTCTGTAATGATTCCTCTGATTTATTGACTTGATTTTGCTTTCTCTCATTAACCTTCTGCATCTGATTAGTCAATTCCTGCTGTTGTGCTTGAGGTTGGTGTTGTTTATTCTGCTGCATTTTACTAACTTTTAATGAACGAGGGACTTGAGTATGGGGATTAATTGATTCAGCCATTCAAGTCACCACCTTTTTTAAGAATAAGAACCTTTCTTAATCTCTCCATCTGCTACATAAAATTGAAGATTAGATAATTGTTTTGTCACTTTCTTAACTTCTGTACCAATAGTAATCTCTACTCCTGAATAAAGTTTATCTTGAACTTTAATCTTACCATTTTTACCTTCTTCTAATCGAGTTTCTAAGCTGATCTTTTCTTTCTTTAACTCTTCTATATTTTTAGCTACTTTAAATCTAGTTCTAGTCTTTTGACTCAATAAATTTCTTTCCTTTTCCGATAACTCTCCATCATCCTCTTTTTGACGTTTTTTAAGATACTTAATTGTCTTTAAAGCCTCATCTAATTCTTTTTGATAATCCTCTAACTTCTTCATCAAATTATTATATTGATCTCTTAATGCTGGGGTAATACCTACAAATATCTTAGTTTTAGTAGCTAAATTAGACCCTACTACCTTAGCGTCTATTTCTCTACCTGCTCTAACTATTCCTCCTACAATTAAACCTTTATTCTCTATCCTAATTATTCTGGCTGCATCGATATCACTATGCATAATTGCTTCTGTTACTATTAGATCATTTTCAGTAGTTAATTTCCCATTTTCTATAAAGCGCACTTGAACATTTCCGTCAGCCTTTATTTCTCCTTTGTCTTTACCTATAAATCCATTCTTAATTAGAATTTCACCTTGAGCTTCTAATTTAGCACCATGAACGCTACCTTTTACATTTATATCATTTTTAGCCTTAATTTCCATTCCATCTCTAACATCACCTTCAACTACTACTGTTCCAACAAATTTAATATTCCCTGTAGATAAGTCTACGTCTCCATTTACAGTATGGACAGGCATAACTTCTATTTTATCTCCATTATAGGATACTTGTCCTTCAATTTCTGCTTGTAAATTAAGTTCATCAGAACTTAGAATAGTATTCTTACCCGATGGAATTTTTTTATCTTTGGGAGGTTTTGGTTTCACATCTTTACCAGTTACTGTAGTCCCTGGAGTTCCTGGCTTTGTCGGTTTCTTAGTTGCTAATATATCTCCAGGTTTAACATTGTTAATTCTATTTAGATTACGATAATCTACTGACCCATCTTCTAGTTTTTGTACTTTCTTCTCTTCACTTTTGATATTAAACTTAAAATTAACCTCTGCATCTTTTCCTAATAATGGTTCTACTCCTTCAGCAACCAATACTCTTTCTATTGCTTCATCAATAATTTCTTCATCATTAACCAATTCTTTTAGCTTCTCATTCTTGATTCCATAAGTTACTCCTACTTCTTCCAATGTATCTTCTATTCTCGTTAAAGTAGCTTCCTTACCACCTAATGGTAAACTAGTTGATAAGTAAGCCTTCATTCCATCAGCACTGACATCTACTCTTATTTCTGCATTTCGGTCTAACTCTTCCTTCCTAGGTGCAACCTTTACTGGTTCATAAATATCCTCAGTTAAGGCTTCACTAATTTTATCATAATTTACATCCTCTATTTCCTTAGCCCCTAATATTTCTTCAACTTCAATTAAACTTACCGCTTCTCCATTACCTTCTGGAGGTGTCAACTGAATATAAACTCCTTCTTCATCAATAATTAATTCTACATCTCCATCTTCTGCCTCTACTTCATCCTCAGTTTCTTTCTCTGAATTCTCAATTGACCCTTCATCTTCTTTTTCTTTCCCTAAATCATCAATTGATTCTTCTACTTCATCTTCTTTTTCATTTAAATTAATTCTAAAAACTTTCTTCTTGCCAATACCTAAAAACCCACTCTTCTCTTCAATTAGCTCTAATTCTAAATCTGTTTTATTAATCTTTTTATCAACTTTTAGTTCCAATTTTTTTAATGCCTTATCCTTAGCTTCAACTTCATTTTTAGCTTCTACTGTAACTTCCGTTGTCACCACCTCCTTTAATTAGTCAACCAATAATTCCTTCTTTCTACTAAGATAACCTCTTAATCTATAAATAGCTTTAGTGTGTAATTGTGAAACTCTAGCAGTAGTAAGTTCTAGCACTTTGCTAATCTCTGTTAAATTTAAACCTTCATAGTAATATAAAGTAATTACTAATCGTTCTTTATCTTTTAACTTTTCAATAGTTTCTCCTAAAATCCTCTTTATTTCTTCGTATCTAAAACTTCTTTCTGGATTAACTGCTTCTCCGTCGGAAATCATTTCTAGTAATGTAATCCCTTCTGTCTGACTCCCCTTAATAAAGCTATTTAATGAAGTCTGTTGAGGAATATTAACCTCTGTTAATAATTGATTATATTCTTCACTATTCAAATTTAATTCTTCTCTTAACTCTTGATCCGTCGGTAATCTACCTAACTCTTGAGATAATTTTGAATTAACCTGTGCTACTCTTTTAGCTTTATGCCGTACTGAAGTTGGCACCCAATCTAATTTTCTTAACTGGTCTATAATACTACCTTGAATTCTAGAAATAGCATAAGTAGAAAATTTAACCTGTCGCCGATGATCAAATCGTTCAATAGCATCAATTAAGCCTACTATCCCATAATTTTTAAGATCATCAAATTCAAACTTATCAGGAAGGTTAACTGTTATCCTGTTAACTACATATTTAACCAATGGTATATATTTAAGGATTAACTCTTCTTTAGCATCCTGGTTATCATTCTCTTTAAATTTAATCCATAATTCTTTTTCCTTTTCATGTTTATGTTTAGCTATCTTTATCCCTCCTTCTCCTTCTTCTTTTTATTAATCAGTTACCTTTTAAACTCTTAACCATTTCTGCTAATTTTTCTGGGTCTTGGTCTGCTAATTGATCTATCTCTTCGACTTCGTTATCTTTTTCTTCCTCTTCATAATCTATCTTTTCCAAATTTAATGGTTGAAAATCAGATTCTTCATCAGTTCCTTGGCTATCTTGATCTTGATTTTGATTAGCATACTGTTGAGCAGCTTGTTGTTGAGACACTGCTTTTATCTCTTCTCTTTGCTCTGAATTATTTTGCTGACTTTTGGAATTATCAATCTTAGTTAAATTAATTAATATATATCCTATTAACCCACCTAAAATACCAAAGAAAACAGCAGCTAATAAACTTCTTTTAATAATAACTATTATATTTAATTGGTTTGTTACAGTAATTATAGCTACTAATAAAAAAGCAATTACAGAAAAGATAATTGATAAAGCCTTTATTAAACCATTCAACCCTTTTCAACTCCCCTTTTTATAAAACCCGATCTTCACCTTTAACTGTCTTAATTAATACTTCACCATTTTCTAAATAAAATTCCATAGTCCGTCCATAATTTTTACCTACATCTTCTGCTAACAGTCTAATATTCTTCTCTTTTAAAATCTTCTTTACCGCTTCAATATTACGAGCTCCAATCTGCATTTGAGGATTAGAATTATCAAATTTGAACATATGTGCTCCTCCAGCAATCTTAGCTACTAGCCTTCTAAAATTCGCACCCTTTTGCCTCAATTTCTTCAACAGTAATTCTATAGAAGTGTCAGCATATTTAGCCGGATTCTTACTTTTACGGTTAGTAGGTACTTCTGGTAACATAATATGAGCTAATCCTCCTATTTTAGTTCTAGAATCATAAAGAGCAATACCTACACATGATCCTAATCCAGAAGTTATTAAAACGTCATCAACTTCTCCAATATTTAAGTCTGCCATTTTTACTCTAATCTTCTTCATATTTTGCCAACTCCAAGCTTGTCTAAAATTTTTTGCAGTGATTCAGGAGTAGGAATAAAGAAAAAATGTCCCTGAATTCCCTCATCACCATCTAAAAATTCAGTCTCTACTACTAAAGCATAATCCCCAATATGTCCAGCCTGTAAGAATGTTACTTCTAAAATAGCTCCTGCCATATCATAAGCTAAAGCTGGTACAGAAGGCAATAACGAAAAATCTGTCATTCTGCTTAAAGCATTTAAATAAGAATTAGTTAAAATATTTCCTATTTCTTCTAAAGTTGAATCTTGAATTTGGTCTGTCTTACTCTTTAAATCTAACTCTAATTTTTCATCTAACAACATATTTGTTAGCTTCTCCGCACTCTTTTCTTCTAAAGCAAATAAGATTTTCCCTGGTGCATCCCCAGCTACTTTAACTAAGATCCCAGCTATTAAAGTTTCTGCTCCTCCTAAAATCTCAGGAACTTCACTCAAAGGTAAAATATTGGCTTCCGGAACACTCATATCTATTCTTTGCTCTAATAATTGTGAAAAAGCAGTAGCTGCATTACCTGCTCCTATATTAGCTATTTCTTTTAAAGCATCTAACTGTATTGAAGAAAGTTCATTAATATTGATCTGTTCATTGTTCATCTAATAAACCCTCCTTTCTACTCCAAACTTCTAATCTTTTTGAACATTATTCAATCCTACCTCTTTTATTTTATCTGGACTTAAAATTGGCGTTAAATTTAATAAAATCAAAGATCTATCTTTAAATTTAAATACCTTTTTTAAGTATTTTTCATTAATTTCTCTATTAATTTTAACTGAAGGACTAATCTGCTTATTAGAAAGATCTAATATTTCTATTACTTCATCTACTACTATTCCTACTTTATTTCCTTCTGCTTCAACTATTATAATCCTTTCTTCTATTGGTTTTTTTGATTCTTTTAAATTAAATCTCTTTTTAAGATCAATAGTTGGAATAATCTGCCCTCTTAAGTTAATTATTCCTCTTATAAATTTTGGAACATTAGGTACTCTTGTAATTTCCTGCATTTCTATAATCTCTTGAGTTTCTAAAACCTTTACTCCATACTCTTTTTGATTTAACCTAAATATAACTAATTCTAAATCTGTTACTATTCCTTTAGATTGTAGTTGATTCATTATCCTAAGTCCCTCCTTTGAACAAAGCTTAAGCAATATTCAGCATATTTAAGATTAAAGCAATTTGACCATTACCTAAGATAGTTGCTCCAGAAATACTAGAAATATTACTTAAAAGTCCATTTAAAGGCTTAACTACTATCTTCTGTTGACTAATTAATTCATCAACTACTAACCCTTCTTTTTTTTCTCCAATCGAAATTATAATTATAGGCACTTCATCATCTGGATTATAGATAGGTTTTGTTAAAGCTAATCTATGATGTAAATATGTTAGTTCAATTTTTTCTTCTCTTAATACAAAAGAACTTTTTCCTTGACGTTCTTTTATATCTTTAACAGCCACATTATGTACTTCATCAATATGATTAAGAGGTAATACATATTTTTCTACATCAACTCTAACTATTAAGGCTTGAATTATGGATGAAGTTATTGGTAATTCAATGATAAATTTTGTACCTTCCCCTTTAATAGAATCTACTCTAATCTGTCCTCCTAATGATACAATTTTAGAGTTTACTACATCCATCCCTACCCCTCTACCAGATATACTTGTTACTTCTTCTGAAGTACTAAATCCTGACACAAAAATTAGATCGATAATCTCATCCTTCATCATTTCTTCTGCTTCTGCTGAATTGATAATTCCTTTTTCAATAGCCTTTCTCTTAATAACTTTATCATCTATACCAGAACCATCATCAGATACTACTATCTTTACCTCATTTCCATGTTGAGAAGCTGTTATCTTAACTGTACCAACCTTTTGCTTCTTATTTGCTATTCTTTCTTGTGGTTTCTCTATTCCATGATCAATACAATTCCTTAAAAGGTGAACCAATGGATCACCTAATTCTTCTATAATAACTCTATCTATTTCTATGTCCTCACCTTTAACTTCTAGCTTAACCTGTTTATCCATCTTTTTAGACAAGTCTCTAACCATCCGGGGAAATCTATCTATAATCTTAGTTAAGGAAATCATTCTTAATTCCATAATATCTCCATGTAATAGATTAATAGATTTATCTATATCTTCCCAGACTTCTTTCCTTTTTCTAAACTTATTTTCACGGTCAAGATTTACAACTTGTGATTTATTAATCATTAATTCTCCTACTAAATTCATTAAATCATCTAATTGATCAATCCCTACTTTAACAGTTGGATCCCAATTAAAATCAACATCTTTTGAATAATCATTTGCTTTTGATTCATAAGAGTCAATATTTAATTGATTAAGGGAAATCTCATTAATAATAACTTTAATAACCTCAACCTCAGCAGTAATTTTCGATTTTAATTTCTGTTTAGCTTCAATAGTGGATAAAATCAATGTGAAATTCGGAGTTTGTAATTTTCCTTGTTCAATAATTTCTAACTTTGGGGTAATTTTTATAATATCTCCATAATCTTTTAATCTGTTAATTATTGTAAATGCTCTAGCAGATATCAACTGTATATCTGAATTTAAGATTACTTTTATTAATAAACAATTTTTTCCTTGGTCTAGTTCTTCTTTCATATTTAAACTAATAGTTGAATCTAAAGTTAATTGTAGACTTCTTTCTCCAGTCTGTATTGAGTTAAACAACTTTTCGTTTGTTGAGAGATCAGTGATATTATCCAATTTAGAAATCACTTTATTAATCCTAGAATTAAATCCAGTATGCATTTTACCATTCTTCCGATTAATCTGTTTAATTATCTGTTCTAATAAATCTACTACTTCTAATAAATCATCAACTAATTCTGAATTGATTTTCAATTCTTGATTCCGCAAAGCATTAAATACATTCTCTAATTTATGAGTTAATCTAACTATTTCATCATACCCTATAATACTTGCCATCCCCTTAAGAGAATGAACTGCTCTAAATAGCTTATCAGCCTCTTTAAAGTCCTCTTTTAATCTCTCTAAATCTAAAAGATAGTGGTTTAAAGTTTGTAAATATTCATTAGCCTCTTCTATAAAGACTTTTAAATAACGAGAATTATCCACTTTACACCATCTACCTCCTCTACCTTCAGCCATTAATCAAAGAATTCTAGTTACTGTTATACTTCAATAAAGATTATAAAAGACCTTTTCTATGTAACTCTAATTGCTTTTGTAATACCCACTGAACTATTTCATCTTGACGTTTCTGAGAAATATTAATAAACTTGATTCCCGAACCTACCTTATCATTTCGATCAACAAACTCATCAACCCTAACTACTTTTCCAATTATTGTTTTAAAATCCAAATCATCTAAATCCAAACGTAATTCTATCAATGAATTCAATGGAATTTCCTCATTAACCCTAAGCAACATGCCCCCACCACTTATATCCTCACTTAAAGTTTCTTTAAACTCTTCTTGTTTATCTTCATTATATTTAACTCTTTTCGAATTACCTTTAGAATTTATAATATCTTCACCAACTAATTTTCGATACTCAACTGTAATTTTTATTGGGACTCGTACAAAATCTCTTCTTTGAATCTTATAAAGTTTATTTGGTTTTTCTACGCTAAAAGTTCCTATCTTATTATTCCTCTGTCTAGAATTGATTTTAGCTTTAAATTTATATTGTGCTCTTTGATCAGAAAAAAAGATTTCTAACTCAGTTCCTACAGGTAATGGCACTAAATTTTCTTTCTTAATCGGTAATGTAATCTGTATTTCATCATCATCTATTTTAGTTACTTGACTTATATACTCTCCTTCATATACTCCAGATTCAACATTCAATTCTACAGATTGATTAACTTTTAATTTTAAATCTGCCATTAAATACTCTCCTCCTTATCAGTCCTTATCTATGATGATAATCCAATTAGTTTTTTGAAAAATGATTTTACCCCTCCAGAATTTTTCTCCGGTTCAATATCTAACAATTGATTCCTAATTCTTTTAATTGCATTTGCAGCTTGACAATTAGGAAACTCTATAATAAATGGACATTGTTTTTTTACAGCCTTCACTACATTTTTATCACTAGGAATTAATCCTAAAACTTCTAAATCAATCTCTAAAAAATCGCCAGCCACTTTACTGATTCGTTTTGAAATGTTATTACCTTCTTGATTACTTTCAATTTGATTTACTACTAAATTAACTTTAGAATTCTCTTGATAACCTGCTATAACTTTAATTATTCCATAAGCATCTGTTACTGAAGTCGGTTCCGGAGTGGAAATGACAATAATTTCATCAGCAGCTAACGTGAAACTAATTACTGTTTTAGATAATCCAGCACCCGTATCTATTAAAATAATATCATAATTATCTTCTAGATTTTCTAAACCTTCTATTAAATTTTGTAACTGATATTCAGATAGATTAGCCAATTCTTCTACCCCAGATATACCTGGAATAATACTTAAACCTTCGGGGTCTTTCATTATTATTTCATTTATTCCTTTTTGTCCGTTGATTACATGACTTAAATTATACTGAGGAGTTAATCCTAAAACCACATCTATATTTCCCATTCCTAAATCAGCATCAATAACTGCTACTCGTTTATTCTTAGCTTGAAGTGATAATGCTAAATTTACTGTGAAATTTGTCTTACCTACTCCACCTTTACCACTAGTAACAGTATAAATATGGGCAAATTCACCTTCTCGTTGCTCTTTCTTATCTTTATGCCGATTATTCTTACCTTTAACTAATTCTCTTAACTTATGTGCTTGATCTTTTATCATAAATAGAACTACTCCTTTAAGAAGATATCAACTACTTTTTGAGGATCAATTGCTTCTATATCCTCCGGTACATTTTGTCCATCAGCTATATAAGATACAGGTATATCAAATTCATCTATTACATTCAAAATAGTACCTAACCCTCGAGTTTCATCAAGTTTAGTAAAGACCAAATTATCTATTCCTACTTTTTGAAATTTTAAAATAATATCTATAATATCACTTAACTTTGTAGTTAAATTTAATACTAAATAATTTTCATCTACATTGGCATTTTCTAGCAAAGTACTTAGCTCTGACATTTGCATTTGATTCTTCTGACTTCTTCCTGCTGTATCAATCAAGATTAAATCTTTATCAGAAAATTTATCTATAGCTTGATTTAATTCATTAACACTAAAAACTACTTCTAAAGGAGCTCCAATAATTTCACTGTAAGTCTTTAATTGGTCTACAGCAGCTATTCGATAAGTATCTGCTGTAATTAAAGCCACATCTTTATTTTTAACTAAACTAAAATCTGCTGCTAACTTAGCTATCGTGGTTGTCTTACCTACTCCTGTAGGCCCTAATAACGCCACTACTTTAGGTTGTTTATCATGAAGTATTAATGGTGAGGTTTGTTTTAAACGTTTTTTAATATCTGAAGCTATAACCTCTTTAATTCTATCCTGATTATTAAATTCTTGAGGAGTTAATTCCTCATTAATTGACTTTAATATATCCATTACTATCTCTTCTTTAACTCCTTGATTAAGTAATTTATCTATCATTTTTCGTAAAACTTCTGGTAAATGATCATATGAAGAATTCAATTGTTTAGTTTCTAATTCATTTAAAAGATTTCCCATCATTTGCTTCATCTGATGTAATTCATCCTGTAATCTTTCATATTCTTCATCAGATTCTTTTTTATCTAAGGTTGCTACTACTTCTACAATTTTTTTACCAAAAAAACCTAAAAAACCACCTTTATTTAATTTACGTGTATGAAGAATAATAGCATCAGCTCCAAGGTCAGCTTTAACCTTAAACATAGCTTCCTGCATGTTTTCGCCACGATAACGTTTAACTTGCATTATTATAAGCTCACCATCCCTACTGTTTGTACATTAATATTTGGCTCTAATTCATTAAAAGAAAGAACCGTTAAATCACTTGCCACTTGTTCTGTTAAGTTCTTAAAATGATATCTAATAATCGGTGAAGTTAATACTATTGGCTCATAACCTTGATTCATCATCCTTTGAATTTCTTGAGATAGATTATTAAGTAACTGTTGAGCTAAATTAGGTTCTAATGTCACATATGAACCTTGTTCAGTATGTTCAATTGAATTAGAAATAGTTTCTTCTAATTCCGGTGATAAAGTCAATACATGTATATTATTATTATCATCTCTATATAATTCTGAAATCTTACGTGATAATGCTTGACGAACATATTCAGTTAGTATATCTGTATCATTAGTATTCCGTGCTTGATCAGCCAAAGTTTCTAATATCGTTAATAAGTCTCTAACTGGAATTCCTTCTTTTAATAGATTCTGTAATACCTTTTGAATCTCACCAATGGTCATTAAATCTGGGATCAATTCATCAATTACTGCTGAATATTCTTCCTTTATGTTATCTATTAACTCTTTAACTTCCTGTCTACCTAATAATTCATGGGCATGCTGCTTAATCAATTCAGTCAAATGAGTAGCTATTACTGACGGTGGATCAACTACTGTATAACCGGCTAACTCTGCTTCTTCCTTCTGCTCTTCACTTATCCATAAAGCTGGTAAATCAAAAGCTGGTTCAGTAGTATCTACCCCAGTTAATTCTTGAGTAGCCATACCTGAATCCATAGCTAAATAATGATCAACCAATATCTCATGTTGAGCAATTTCGATTCCTCGTAAATTCACTTTATAATAATTAGGTTCTAACTGCATATTATCTCTAATTCTAATCGGTGGAATAATAACTCCTAATTCTAAAGCACATTGCCGTCTAATCATTGATACTCTATCTAAAAGGTCTCCTCCTTGTTCCGGAACTACTAATGGAATCAAGTTATAACCAACTTCTAATTCCATAGGATCAACCTTTAATAGTTCATCAAGACTATCCTGTTCTTGATATTGTGCTACTTCTTCCTCTTCTTCTGTTACTTCTTCTTTTTCCACCATTTATTTTTGTGACTGATATAATACATAGCCTAGTCCTGCTAACATAATAGATAATAATAAAAATGGAATTGTAGGTAATCCACTGACAAAAGAGAAAATTGCTAAAATTCCAGATACAATTAATAAACTCTTTGGTTGTGATAAAAGCTGATTAGCTAAATCTGTCCCCATATTTGATTCTGAGGCAGCTCTAGTTACCACAATACCTGTAGCAGTAGAAATTAAAAGAGCTGGAATCTGACTAACCAACCCATCACCTACTGTTAATAATGTGTATGTCTGTAAAGCTTCTGTGATAGGCATCCCTTGTTGTAAAACTCCAATTATTAAACCGCCAATTACATTTATTAAAGTAATTATAATTCCAGCAATGGCATCTCCCTTAACGAATTTACTGGCACCATCCATTGCTCCATAAAAATCTGCTTCATCTCTTATTTTTTTTCGTTGTTCTCTAGCCTCTACTTCTGTAATCAGTCCAGCATTTAAGTCAGCATCAATACTCATTTGCTTTCCTGGCATAGCATCTAAAGTAAAACGAGCAGCCACTTCAGCTACTCTCTCAGAACCTTTAGTAATTACTACAAATTGAATTACAACTAAAATTACAAAGACAACAAAACCTACTATATAATTTCCGCCTACTACAAATTCTCCAAAACTTAAGACTACTTCTCCAGCATAACCTTCCCCTAAAATCAATCTAGTTGTCGACACATTAAGAGCTAATCTAAAAAGAGTTGCTATCAACAATAAAGAAGGAAATACTGAAAATTCCAATGGTTCTACCATATATATTGAAACTAAAAGAATTGTCAATCCAAAAGCAATATTACAAGCTAATAATATATCCAATACAAAAGTAGGAAGTGGAATAATAAACATAACCACAATCAAAACAACTGCTAAAGCAAAAATAATATCACTATATTGAGTCAATCTTTCTTGAGGCACACTATTGGCAGAAGTTAACAAGCCTAATACCTCCTTTCAGCGTCTAACTGGTATACATAAGCTAATATTTCAGCTACCGCCTGATATAATTCTACTGGAATCTCTTCTCCAATTTCACTTTGTGCATATAATGCCCTAGCCAAAGGCTTTTCTTCTACAATCTCTATTTCATATTCCTTAGCTTTCTCTTTAATCTTTTGAGCTATTTCTCCTTTACCTTTACCGAGTACTATCGGCGCCTCCATTGTCTCTATATCAAATTTAATAGCTATTGCAATATGAGTAGGGTTCGTAATTACCACATCAGCATCTGGAATATCAGACATCATTCGACTCATAGCTAATTTCTGTTGTTCTTCTTTAATTCGTTTTTGGACTTCAGGATTACCCTCAGTCTGTTTTCTTTCTTCTTTTACCTCTTGTTTAGTCATCTTTAATTGCTGTTCATGTTCCCATTTTTGATATATAAAATCTCCAATACCTAAGATAATTAAAATTATACTAATTTTAATAGCTAAAGAATATATTATACTTCCTAATAAGTCAAGAGCTTGATCTAAGCCTACTCTGCCTAATAATATTAAATTAGGTAACTTATTTTTAACTGCTGAATATGCTACTGTTCCAACAATAATTATCTTTAAAACCGATTTTAAAAATTCAACTAATGTTTTTTTAGAAAATATATTCTTAAAACCAGAAATAGGGTCTAACTTATTAAACTTAGGCTGTAATACTTTTGGTGTAAAAAGAAACCCTGTCTGCAAGATCCCTACAGCACTACCTATAACAGCTGTTACAATCATAATAGGAGCAACTAATTGAACAACAAATTTAATAGTTTCAATTAAGAGAGTATGAAAGTTATTAGCAGTTAAATTAAGAGTTAAATAATCGGTAAAAAACCTTGTCATAAACTGCATAATATCCCCAATCATACTATCAATTAAAAAGAACATTACAATAAAACTGAATAATAAAGTAAAAGCCATTGAAAGATCCTGACTTTTAGCAACTTGTCCCTCTTCCCTTGATTCTCGTCGTCGTTTGGGGGTAGCATCTTCAGTTTTTTCTCCTGCAGGCATATTCTTACATCCCCTTTATTTTAGTTGCCTAAAATTTAGTTGCCTAAAATATTAATTATATTATTTAAATCCATAAACACATCTTTAAATAGTCCTTTCATAAGTGAAATGTAAATTGGAATTGATACTGAAAGTAATAACATACCTACTAAAATTTTAGTAGGTAATCCAACCACAAAAATATTAATCTGTGGTACAGCCCTAGCAACTAATCCAAAAGCTATATCAGTTAAAAACAAGACTGCCATTACTGGTAAAGCAATCTTAAAAGCTACAGGAAATAATTCACCAATAATCTTTAACATTTCTTCCAATAATACTTCTGAAAATCTCAACTTGGTTAAAGGAATAATCTTAAAACTTTTATGCAAAGCTCGTAATAGATAATGATGTCCATTAATCACTAAAAAAAGTAACGTTGCTAATATATTCTTGAATTGTCCAGTTAAAGCACTAGGATTCCCGTTTTGGGGATCCATTACATTAGCTAAAGCAAATCCCATTCTCATATCCATAAATTGTCCTGCCAACTGTATACTAGTGAATAATAATAAAACTATAAAACCTAGAATAAGTCCAATACTAACCTCAGTAAGAATATCGAATGAAAGATAAAGTATATTAGCTGGTAATTCTAAATTATTATTAGAAACTACATTCCTTAAAACTACAGTCAATAATAATGCTAAACCAATCCGAATCCGTTTAGGAATTACTCTACTACCGTAAAAAGGAACAAGCATAAATAAACCTGTAATTCTCACCATTATTAAGCTACTATGATATATCATCTGCATAAAAGCTAAATCCATAAACTATCTCCTTCACTATCCTACATAACTAGGTATATTAATAAATAAATTATGCACATAATCTAAAAGAGTTGTTAACATCCAAGGGCCGAAAATAATCATTGCTCCTAAAACAGCAATGATTTTGGGAATAAAGGCTAAAGTCTGTTCTTGAATTTGAGTAGTAGCCTGAAAGATACTGACCGCTAAACCAGTCAACAATCCTAAACCTAACATAGGAGCCGTTACCATTAAAACTTTTAATAATGATTTTCTACCTAGTTCTATTACTAATGCTTCTGACATAAGTAAGCTCCCTTCTTAAACTTATTTAAAGGTCATAAATAATGATTTAATAACTAAATACCAACCATCAACTAATACAAAAAGTAGAATCTTAAACGGTAATGAAATCATTACTGGCGGTAACATCATCATCCCCATAGACATTAAAGTACTAGCTACTATCATATCAATAACTATAAACGGAAGATAAATTATAAAACCAATTTGAAAAGCTATTCTTAATTCATTAATAATATAAGCTGGTACTAAAACATAAGTTGGTATTTCCGTTCGATCTTTAGGTCTAGACATTTCTGCCAAATCTACAAAAAGAGCTATATCCTTCTCCCTGGTCTGTTTGAACATAAATTCCCTTAATGGCTTAATCGCCTCTTGATAAGCTTCTACTTGATTAACTTCATCAGCTAAATAAGGTTGAACTGCATTATCATATATCTGCGTACCTACAGGTGCCATAATAAATATAGTCAAGAATATAGATAGTCCAATAATAATTTGATTTGGAGGTGCCTTTTGAGTAGCTAAAGCTCTACGAAGTAAAGATAAAACTACTACAACCCTAGTAAATGAGGTTAGCATAATCAATATCGCTGGTGCTAATGATAAAACCGTTAATAGTAAAATAATCTGTAATGGCAAAACTAAATCCTGACTACTATTTGCATTATCTACAGTTAAATTAATATCTGGTAAACTAAAATCTGGTGCTGCATGTACCACACCTTGATACCCAAGAACTACTATTAATAATAATCCTAGACATATCCAAATATATTTTTTTCTCAATTTGGTCATTATTTTATTCATCCTTATTAAAATACTTTTTTACTTCTGTTTTTAAATTAAAGTTTTTCCTCTCTGAGTCTTGTTGAATTAATTCTTCTATCCTCTCTGAATCTTCTATTCTACTCAATAATTCTATATTATCATTACTAACACCTATGACCCAAACTTCGTCCATGACTTCTACTAAATATAAACCTTGATCAGAATTAAAATGTAATTTTTCTATAATTCTAAGATTTCTATTAAATCCAGGCAGTCTGCTCTGCCTATTAATAAATTTTATTAATACAAAAAACAGAATAATAATTATTACTAAATAAAATGCAGTTTTAATTAACTGCCAGGAAAAATCCATCATAACACCTCTATCTAACCTGAAGTTTTATTAAATTCTTCTATAAATTATTAATTCTTTCCATTGGACTTACTATATCTGTGACTCTAAAACCAAAGTTTTCATCAATTACAACAACTTCTCCTTTAGCTACTAATTTACCGTTAACTAAAAGATCTACAGATTCACCTGCTAACTTATCTAATTCAATTACTGATCCATTACCTAATTCTAAAATATCTTTAATTAACATCTTGGTTTTACCTAACCTAACTGTGACCTGCAAAGGTACATCTTGGATTAAACTAATATTATTCTGTTCTACATTCTGACCATTAGCACCTAATTGGCCAAATTGAACCGACTGTACATTAACACTTTCATCTCGACTAACAGCCCCACTCTTGCTAGCTTCCATACGTTGTTGCCCTTGTTGATTTTGAACAGGTGTTTGCTTTTGCTGTGGTTGTTGATTCCCATTAACCTGCTGACTATTATCATCCATCTGATTTGAAGTTGGTTCATCACCACTGGTTTCCTCTGCTGATGTAGCATGATCTGATTCAGTAGTCTCCTCATCAGAAGGCGGATTCATCAAGTACTCAACTAATTCTTTAGCAAAATCTACGGGCATTAACTGTATAATCTCGCTATCTATTAAGTCTCCAATGCTTAAGTTAAATGATACTTTTACGATTGGTTGGTCTGGATCTATTTTTCGATTCTCGATTTCACCAGAATTTAATGTTAATAGCTCAGAATGTGGTGGAGAAATATTAACTTTATCACCTTGCATAATTGTAGACATAGAAGTAGAAGCTGAACCCATCATTTGATTCATGGCTTCACTAATTGCACTTAAATGCAAATCATTTATTTCATCATCTGGGTCATTACCATCCCCACCCATCATTAGGTCGGAAATAATTGCCGCATCCGTTTGTCTAATTATTAAAATATTAAGCCCTTCTAACCCTTCAACATATTCAACATCTACTAAAACACATGGTCTTTCATATTCATTAATTAAATCATTAAGTGTTGTTAAAGAAACTTCTGGAGCTGTAATATCGACTGTTTGATTTAATAAACTATAAAGAGCAGTAGCAGCCGACCCCATAGATATATTACCAATTTCTCCAATAGCATCCTTCTCTACATCATTTAAAGTCACACCTGCTACAGCACCAGATTCTTGTTCTTCGTTATTCTCATTTTCATCATCTTCTGAATCTAATAAAGCATTGATCTCATCTTGTGATAAAACCTCTTTATTCATCTTGCCACTCCTCCTCAAGAACATCACTAATCTCAACAGCTAATTTACTTCCTAAAACCCCAGGCCTTGCCCTAAATTTAGGTTTTTTTCCAACTTTAATTATTGCTTCAGTATCAGCTTTCTGATCTAATTTTATCACATCTCCTGTTTGTAAGTCTAATAAATCTGCAACCGTAATCGTAGCATTGGCCAAGTTAGCTACAACAGGTAATTTTGCCTTACTTAACCTATCTTTTAATTGTTCTAAACTACCATCATTCTTCCCTTCATGAGAAGTTGAAAACCAATACTGTGCATTCAATTTATTAACTATTGGCTCCAATACAATATAAGGAATACAGACATTAATTAATCCATCAGATTGAGCAATCCGAGAGTCAAAAGTTGCTAGAATTACCATGTCATTACTCGGAACAATCTGTGTAAACTGTGGATTAGACTCTAAAGATTTAATTCTAGGTTTTAATTCAACTACATTCTCCCACGCTTCTATAAATGCTCCTAAACTATTCTTAAGTACTTTTTTTATTACCATCTCTTCAATATCTGTAAAATCCCGAATATTCTTTGGAGGAGTTCCTTGACCACCAAATAATCTTTCAATAATTGCATAACCAATTCCAGGATTCAATTCTAAAATAAATTCTCCAGGTAACGGATTGAATTCACAAATACTCATAATTGTCGGCTGTGGCAAAGAACGTACAAATTCATCATATGATAACTGTTCAATAGAAGTTAATTCTATTTGAACTACTGATCTAAGCTGTGTAGAAAAACTAGTGGTCAATAATCTAGCAAAATTTTCATAAATCATTCTTAAAGTTCTTAATTGATCCTTTGAAAGCTTATCAGGATGTTTAAAATCATAAACTTGTACAGTCTTTTCTTCGCTCTCTTTCTTTATCTCTTCAGCCTCTACTTTACCTGAATTAAGATCATGTAATAAAGAGTCTATTTCATTTTGGGATAAAACTTTATCACTTGACATTTATAGTCCCCCCTACTGAACAACAAACTCTGTAAAGAAAACATTACTAATATTTCCTTCCGAGACTAATTTATCTAACTCCCGTCTAATCTCTTCTCGTAAATCACGAGTGCCAGCTTTAGTTTTAATATCATTTTGTTGTTTATTTCTTAATATAGAGATTACTGCATCTCTAACTTGTGGATTTCTTTTCTTAAGCTCTTCAATAATATCTTCATTACTAACTTCTAATACCAAATTTAATCTAATATATCGCTGTCCATTAGCTAAATTAACCACAAAATCTCCTACTTTATAAGTCGGTCCTAATTTAGTAATTGATTTTTTTTCTTTAGCAGTTTGATTCTTACTTCCTCCTACTTGTTGCAACATAAAATATGACGTACCTGCAGCAATAATTAATGATAGTACAACCATGGCTACTAACATTAATTTGAAATTTTGCCCCTCATCACTCATCTAAATTGCCTCCTTTTGTATCAGCACCCTTATCAGATTTATTTTTCAAAACAATTACATCGACTCTTCTATTTAATGCCCTATTCTTAATAGTGTCATTGGGTCGAATTGGTTTATACTTAGCATAACCTGCCGCAGATAACTTGGAAGGGTCTATTCCGTTATCCTCAATAAAATGTTTAACTACATTAGTAGCTCTAGCAGTCGACAATTCCCAATTAGATGGATATTTAGAATTATTTATAGGCAAGTTATCAGTATGGCCTTCTACCATGATTTTATTAGGTACTTGATCAATAATACCTGCAATCTTATTTAAAATATTATATGAATTCTCTTTAATTTTAGCCTCTCCTAAATCAAATAATACCTTCCCAGTAAATCTAATAGTTAAACCTCGATCTGTCATTTCCAATTTAATATCATTTTTTAAATTATTATCCTTTATATATTTAGAAATTTTTTGATGAATTCTATTAAATTGTTGTAATCCCATTTCGTTATTCTTAACTCCAGCGGTAATTAGATCTGAAGAAGAAATCGTTTTTCCACCTTCTAAAACCCCTAATTTTCCTTGAAGAGCCTCAACTACCATTTGAAATTTTTGCGCATCAACTGATGAAAAAGAATATAATAATACAAAGAATGCTAATAATAAAGTCATCATGTCTCCATATGTAGTTAGCCAATTACTACCGCCTGATCCTTCATCTGATTTCTTTTTTTTACGACGCGGCATTATTTTCCACCGCCATTTCACCTTCCATGCTTCCTTCTTCCTCTAAAGATTCACGAATAGACCCAGATAGGAAAGCTTTTAGCTTTTCTTCTACAATTCTTGGATTCTCTCCCGCTTGAATTGATAAGATTCCCTCAATCATAACTTCTTTAACCAAAATTTCTTCTTCACTGCGCATCTCAAGCTTTTTAGTTATAGGAAGAAAGATTAAATTAGCCATAAAAGTACCATAAAAAGTAGTAATTAAAGCAGTAGCTAATCCACCACCTATGTTATCTGGACTATCTAACTTACTCAACATCTGAATTAATCCGATTAAAGTTCCCATCATACCAAAAGCTGGTGATAATTCAGCCATAGTTTCAAAAATCCGACGACTAGTACCATGTCTTTCTTCTAAAAAAGCTAATTCTGTCTCTAGAATACTTCTTACTAAATCTGAATCTGTACCATCAACTACTAATTGAATACCTTTTTTTAAAAAAGGGTCGTCTAAATCATTTGCTTCATCCTCTAAAGCTAATAGACCTTCCCGTCTAGCTTTTTCAGCAAAACTAACTAAGGTAGAAATAACTTCTTGAGGATTCATGCTCTGTTCATAAAAAACTATTTTTATAACTTGAACTAAATCCTTAATATGATCTAACGAAAAACTAATTGTAGCTCCTGCTAAAGTTCCTCCAGCTACTATCATTAAAGAACTTATACTAATGAAGATAATCGGTTGTCCTCCAAGAAGTATAGCTCCTAAAATCAAAACTAATCCTACTCCAAATCCACCTACTGTTGCTAAATCTAACTTCATTCTCCCACCTCATTTCTAGAACATAATCTATTCAAATCCCTTATTTATCTCTTGCTTATATTTAATCACTCGTCCTATGATCAATTCACTACCCTCTTGTACAACTATCTTTCTTCCAGTTGTTAATGAAATAATAGTGTCTGGAGTAGATTCTATTAACTCTATTAGCTCACAATTGATTACTAATACTTTACCATTTAGCTTAGTAACTTCAATCAAAGAATTCACCCCTTTTTATTTAATGTCAATGTCAATGTCAATGTCAATGTCAGTGTCAGTTGTCAGTGGCAGAACCCCTAACTACTGACACCGCCACTGATTACTAACACTAACTACAATCTCCTCACTAACTCAATTATCTCTTTAAGTTAACTAATGTCTGTAACATCTCATCAGATGTACTGATTATTTTAGAGTTTGACTGGAAACCTCTTTGAGCTGTAATCATTTCTGTAAATTGTTGAGCTAAATCAACATTAGACATTTCTAAAGTTCCTGGTGCTATCATTCCTCGTCCGCCAGTACCGGCTAAACCGATTTGAGGATCTCCTGAGTTATTAGAAACACTAAATAATGTGTCTCCTTCTCTTGACATTCCTGCTGGATTACTAAAACTAGCAATTCCTATCTTAGCTAATGTTTTATTATAACCATTATCATAAGAACCAGTAATTGCACCTGATCCATCTATAGTAAAGCTTTTTAAATCACCTTGTCCATAACCATCAGAAGTATCAAAATCAGCCGTCATATCTCCGGCAAATTGTGTGAAATTAGAAAAATCTAAAGCAACTGCCTGACCATCAGCTGCTCCTCCATTAGGATCAAAAGTTAAGTCTACTGTTCCACCTCCAACAACATTACCATCGGCATCAAAATTAATAGTATGTGGAGAATTACTTAACCAACTTGCAGTACTCATTGTTGCATCACTAACATCTACATCATTATTCTCGATTTCCCAAGTATTGTCTCCCACTTTCTTAGCAGTTAAATCAATTGTATGTAATGTTCCTTGGGAATCATAGACATCTGTAGTAATTGTTCTTTTAGCATTTAATGTATAATCTCCTTCTACTGTTTCACCAGCAGCTTCTGCTCCTTTGAATAAAGGAGTAGATGATAAAGAATCACTAACACTTGGTAGATCTAAGGCAACAGTGTCACCGGTGCCTCCTATATCAATTGTTGGTTCATTGCCTGCTATTGTTAAATCAGTTCCACTACCATCCTTAGCAGTGTTAATTCCTAAAATCTTCCCTGCTTCATCTAAAGTAATATATCCTGTCCCGTTAGTAATATTACTTGAAGAATTTTCTGCTGAAAGTGAAAATTTCCACTGATTAAAGTTTTCTGTCTTATTTAAACTTACACTAACATTATCAGTAGCACCACTAGTTCCATCTTCTATCTGAATCTTACTAGGACTTGCAGTTAAAGTATTCTCTGCTGCTGCATTTAAATTACCAGTATAATTTATATTTGTAGTAGCTGACGCATCCATAGTCTCATCTAAAGTTATATCTTCAATATTTTCAGCATTAGTTTTAGAAATAGTGCCATCTTCTGCGGCTTTCCAACCTTGAATTCGATAACCATTAGATGAATTTACTAAAAATCCATCTTCATCAAATGAAAGTGAACCTGCTCTAGTATATACATTCTGCTTTCCATCATTCACCATAAAGAATCCTTCACCCTGAATGGAAACATCAGTCATCTTTCCAGTAGACTGTAAATTACCTTGTTCCATACTAGTATCTATACTTCCTAAAGCAACTCCTAAACCAACCTGTTGAGGATTAGTACCTCCTCGACCATTCTGAGGAGAAGATGCTCCTTTTAATGTTTGACTTAACATTTCTTTAAAAGTAACTCTACTTCCCTTATAACCAACCGTATTCACATTAGATATATTATTACCTATTACATCCATCTTTGTCTGATGAGCTTTTAATCCTGACACACCAGCATACATCGAACGCATCATAACTTCATCGACCTCCTAAATTTTTAAAATCATTAAATTACAAACCGCTTCGTTCAGTCCACGGCTTTTAAGGCTTCCTCATCAGAGGTCCAGCCTTAATTCTTAATCCATAACCACTGCACTATCAATATTAGTAAAAACATTCTCTTTCATACTCTGATTGTCAACAGCAGTAATGACTGTCTTATTCTCGACACTAACTACGAATCCTACTTTATTAACTAGAATTAGTGATTCCTTTGATCCTTTATCCTCAGCTTTAGTAACTGCCTTCTCTAATTTTTTCAAATCATTATTTGTTAAATTTATATTTCGAGCATTTAATCGCTTTTTAGCATGTCCTGAAAATTTAATTTCAGTCTTGTGCTCTAATTCTTTCTGAAAAATTTCATTAAAGGAACCTTTTTTCTGTTTTTTATTAACTTGATTATTCTGCTTTTGCTGCGGTTTCTGTAAAGGACCAATAGGTCTCTTTGAATAGATTCGATTATCCATCTATATCCACCTACCTCTCAAATCATCCAAGAACTTCATTAACGCTTCCTAAGTTATAATCTTGTCCATTAATTACTAATCTAGGACCATCATCTTTCATCTTTACTTTCTCTACAATCCCTGTTACTTCATCTCCAGTATTTGAATCTAAGACTGTAACTTCCTTATTAACCAGTCCACTCATTTGCGTTAACTGCTGCATATCTAAAGATTTAGTTAAGTTTGAATTCATACTATTCATCTGTTCTAAAGAAGAAAATTGAGCAGTTTGAGCAATGAACTCCTTATTATCCATTGGCTTTAAAGGATCCTGATGCTTTAATTGAGTAATTAGTAGTTTTAAAAATTCATCCTTACCCATAGCAGAACTATTGTTCTTAAGTTTTGTTGGCTCCCCAGTCACCGCAGCTCCTGATGTCGGCATTATACCATTCATATTTTCACCTCCAAATTAAATAACATAATCTATAGAATCACTACCTATGTGAGAGTTTATTAATGACGATGAATTTAACTCTTTTATCTCTACTTCATCTATCAATTCAGAATCGACTTTCTGTTGATTCCCATTATTCCCTTTAGAAAAATTTCTCTCATTAAAGTAATTACTATTCTGTGAATTGCTAAAATCATCTTCTGTTCCTACATCTACCACTACTTCCCCTAGTTCAATATTCTTGGCTGATAATTCATTTCTCAGCCGTGGCAATTGAGCTTCAATTATCTTCTTTACTTGATAATTCTCTGCCATTAATTTAGTTGTCATTATTCCATCTTCCATTGCCATTTTAAGATTTAATTTCCCTAAAAATTCTGGCTCTAATTTTAATGTCAATTCATTTTTGCCTAATGACTTTAACTGCTCTAATTGCTCGTTGATTTGATTAATAATTTTAGTTTGATCCACTCGATTAACCATATCATTATTAGTACTCATAGACATTCTATTAAGTTTACTACTCTTAATTCCAATCTGCTCCTCAATATTAACTCTATTATCGTTTGAAGACTCTAATTCAGAATCTATTTTCATTTTCAGATTAAGTCCTTCTTTACCTAATTTAAATTCAGAGCTATCTTTTGGAACTAAATTTTGATTAAAATCTACAGTTTGATTCTTAAACTGCTGATTAGATTTTATATTTTGGCTCGTAGATGCCTGTTGTGGATCATTAAATTGTATATTAGTACTAGTCTTATTAGTATTAGTAGTACTAGTCTTATTACTAACTTGAGCCTTTAACTTTTTATTTGAACTGGAACTAGAATTACCTTTAGCATTCTGTTCTTTTGCTATATTTTCTTTATTTTTAAATAAAATTTTCCCATCATGTTTTTTTTGCTTAGTAAACTTAATTTGTTCCTTAGTAATTCCGTGTTTTTGAAGTAATTTACTTAATTTTTGACTTGTTTCTTTAAAGTTATTACTTAACTTAGAATTAGTTTTTAATATTTGATCTAGTTTTTCTTTATCTAAATTATTAAGAATCTCTTTTAAATCAACTAACTTAGACATTAAATCACTTATTTGACTTTTAGTTTGCTTGTGTTGTGAAGCTAGAGAATTAGTTTCTTTAATATCACCGAAATTTTTAATTAAATTAGATAGTTTTGTCTTAATAGCCTCAAATTTATTATAATTAGTTGTCGATTCAAATGATACTTCATTAACTTCTAAATTAACTAACTGTTGGTACATATCTCCTATAGAAGCTAATAATTCTTCTATTTCTGTAGTAGATAAATCAAACCCAGACTGAGTCAAAAATTTCTTTAATTTTTCAATCTCTTCTTTCTTTAAATTCAAGTTTATACTTTCATCTGTTATTTTATTACCAGGTAACTCTTTAGAAATTGATTTGTTATTTGAATTCTTATTCTTTCCAGCAACCACTTGCTTTAACTTTGTCAAAAATAATTCATTACTTACTTTGTCTTTGCTTCCATCAATGGTGTAATCATTATTCTCAAATGTATTGTTTTTTCTGTTACTAGCTTCTAAAATATTATTTGATTGTATAAATGATGCTTGTAACACCTATTACCTCACCTCCTTTCTAAGAATATTATTTATTTTGATAAAATTTTTGTATACTCAGCAGACTTTTTAGGGTCAAGCTGACTTAAAATTTCTCCTGCTTTCACTGAATCTAATCTTACTAAAATTTGAACTGCCAAATCATCATCTAATTCAGCAATCACTGGTGCAGCCTTTCTAGCTTCCATAGCTTCATAAATTCCAGCTAGCTGCTTAACTCTATTTTCCTGTTTCTTCTTCTGACTTTTTAACTTAGTGAGCTCCTTTTTTAAATCTTCTATTTTTTGAGAGCGAACCTTTAATTCTTCTTCTCGACGTTCAAATTTAGCTTGAAGATCTTCTTTTTGATTTTTTAATTTATTTATAGCTGACTCTTTCTTGCTAAGCTTGTCTTTTAAACCTTTTTGAATCTCCTGACTAGCTACTACATCTTTGACTACTGGCATTCTTTTAACCTTATTAAAAACCAAAGTTTTCAAATCTAGAATACCAAATGTCTGTAATCCAAACCCTACAGCAACTACTATTATAATTAATATTACTATCGCTAAATATAATTTCTTCACCTGAAAACTCCTCCTGATCTAAATAACTGCTTCTATCTCTTCTCTCTGACGATTAAAGTTATTAGTAGCTAATTCATCAATCTGTTTCTGCTCTTTTCTTAAAAATCCCTTTTGATATTCTGAAATTTTTCTCTCTTTTAGCTTAGTTAGCATTTTACACTCTTTACGCTTCTCTAATAACTTCCGTCTACACTTAGTAGATCTTTCCCTAATCTCTGTAACAGTTTGCTGCTGGTTTGTAATCTTCACCTTTAAAGTCTCAATATAATTCCTATACACCATAGCTTGTTGGACATCAATCCCTTTTATTTCCTTTTCTTTTAATTCAGCCTGGTTTTGCTTTTTATTATTAACTAAATTATTTAATTGAGTTTCTGCCTTATTTAATTCTTCTTTTATTTTAGCTAATTTTTGCTGAATCATATCTTCCTCTTGCTGACGATAATCTAAAATTTTTTCTAACTTAAATTTAAACTTTTTCATTTTTTATCAACCCCTCAATTTAGAAGGACACTAATTAAATATTGATACCAATCGCTGAACAGTTTCTTGATATTGATCCCTATCTTCAATACCCTGTTGCAAAAAGTCATGTGCTTCGTTTAATTTATTAAGAGCATAATCTAATTGTGTATTAGCTCCCTCTTCATAAGCACCAATGTTAACTAAATCTTTAGATTCTTCATATGTCGCCAATACCTCTCTTAATTGTTTCGCGGCTTCCTTATGTTCTTCCCCAACAATATCATTCATTACACGACTGACACTTTCTAAAACATCAATAGCTGGATAATGATTTTGAGCAGCCAAATCTCGACTTAAAGTAATATGTCCATCTAAAATACCTCTTACAGCATCTGCTATGGGTTCATTCATATCATCACCTTCAACCAAAACTGTATAGAGTCCAGTAATTGTTCCTACTTCATTATTCCCTGCTCTTTCTAATAACTTTGGTAAGATAGCAAAAACCGATGGAGTATAACCTCTTGTTGCTGGAGGTTCTCCTACAGCTAAACCAACTTCTCTTTGAGCCATAGCAAATCTAGTTACCGAATCCATCATTAACATTACATCTTTTCCTTGATCCCGAAAGTACTCTGCAATAGCTGTTGCTACTAAAGCTCCTTTTAATCTAACTAATGCTGGTTGATCTGAAGTAGCTACTACTACTACTGAACGTTTTAAGCCTTCTGGCCCCAAATCTCTTTCAATAAATTCTCTAACTTCTCTTCCTCTTTCTCCAATTAAACCAATTACATTTATATCAGCTGCAGTATTTCGAGCTATCATCCCTAAAAGTGTACTCTTTCCAACACCACTCCCAGCAAAGATACCTAACCTTTGTCCACGGCCACAGGTTAATAACCCATCTATACTCCTAACACCAACTGACAAAGGTTCAGTAATCCGTTTTCTGGTCAAAGGATTTGGTGGAGTATTATGTACCGCATATTCTCGACCTAATTGATTTAACTCTAAATCTGTTAAAGGATTTCCTAATCCATCTAAGACATGTCCTAATAAATCTTCACCGACTTTGACTTTAAGAGAAGTACCCGTAGCCTCTACTCTACAACCCGGCCCAATGCCTTCCATTTCTCCTAAAGGCATTAGTAGTACCTTATTATCTTTAAAGCCGACTACTTCTGCCTGGATTGGCTTAGAACTTGTTTGAGATTTAATCAAACATATTTCACCTAAAGTAACGTTAGGACCTTCAGATTCAATAATCAAACCTACTACTTGTCTTATTTTACCAAAGTTAGTGATCGGCGACATTGAATCCAACTTAGCCGCTAACTTCGTTCCATCTAAAATCTCACTCATTCTTATTCACTTCCAATAATTTATCGGCTATTTTCTCTAATTGAGAGGTAACTGTAGCATCTAACCCACCAAAATCTGCCTCTACTATGCAACCTCCAATCTCTATTTCATCATCCATAATAAATTTAATATTATTTAAATTAGAATTCAAATCTAAGAACCTTTCTTTATATCCTCTAACAACGTCTAAATCACGCAAGTTAACTCTAACAACTACTTCGTCTTCACCATTTAATAACTGTAAAGCATCTTCAATCAAACTATAAATTACGGTTTGATCAGACTTTAATTCCTGCTTAATTATCTTTTTAACGATGGCTATGGTCAATTCTAAAACTTCATTATTCAATTCAGCCAGTTTTTCTTCATAGTCTTGATTCAAGCCAGTTATAGACTGGTTTAATCTATCTATTACAGTCTCAACTTCTTGCCAACCTTTATCCTTAATTTCACTTTTACCTTGAGCTAGTCCTGTCTGATATGCCTCTTCTTTTATCTCTTCTGCCTCTTGCCTAGCTGACTCTTTGATCTGTTCTGATTCTTGCTGAGCATTGGTAATTATCTTTTCTGCTTCTACTTTAGCTTCAGTTAGTATCTTTGATTTTATCTTTGATACTTTATCTGTTTTTTGTTTAGATCTCTCTCTTTGTTCAGAAATATCGTTAGAATTTTTTTGATTATTATCTTCCTGCTTAATTTCTTTGTCCTTATTAAATAATTCAACCGTCTTTTTTTGATTAACCTGGAAAGATTTGATTACATTAGACAATTAACTCATCCTCCCCACCACGATCAATCACAATATCACCCATATCTTCTAACCTTCTAATCTCGGAAACTATTCGCTGTTGAGCTTCTTCTACATCACGAATTCTAACAGGTCCCATGAATTCCATATCTTCTTTTAACATGTCAGCTGCTCGATTGGATAAATTACTGAATATCTTTTCACTTACTTCATCATTAACTGTCTTTAAAGCTAATCCTAAATCCTCCATATCTATTTCTCTTAATACCATCTGAATTGCTTGATCTGTAAGTAAAACTATATCTTCAAATACAAACATTCGCTGCTTAATATCTTCGGCTAATTCTGGATCATCTTCATCTAAGTCCTCTAGAATAGTCTTCTCAGTTCCACGATCTACTAAATTCAAGATATCAACTATTGAATCTAATCCTCCAGCAGAAGAATATTCATTAGTCATTAATGAAGCTAATTTCTGTTCTAAGACTTTTTCAACCTCCTTAATTACTTCTGGAGATGTACGGTCCATAATAGCAATTCTTTTAGCTACTTCGCTTTGTTGTTCTGGTGAAAGTGCTGAAAGAATACTAGATGCTTGTTCAGGATTAAGATAAGCCATAATTAAAGCAATAGTTTGTGGATGCTCATTCTGAATAAAATTTAAAAGCTGAGCTGGATCTGTTTTCCGCAACTGATCAAAAGGTCTCACCTGTAAGGATGCAGTTAAACGATTAATTACACTATCTGCTTGTTGTTTCCCTAAAGCTTTTTCTAATACTTCTTTGGCATAACCAATTCCACCTTGATTTAAATAATCATATGCTACACACATTTGATGGAATTCATCTAAGATATCATCTTTAACATCAGAGGAAACTTTATTTAAATTAGCAATTTCTAAAGTTAATTCTTCAATATCTTCCTCATCTAAATGTTTCATTACTTCTGCGGAAAGATCAGGCCCCATTGAAACTAATAAAACTGCCGCTTTCTTCTTCCCAGATAATTTATTAACCTGTGCCAAGGCCAATTCCCTCCCTTTTAGATCAATCCTCAGTTAACCATGTCTTTAATAACCTAGCTACTTCTTCAGGCTGATTCCTAATTAACTGAGACACTTCATCTTTCATTTCTTTTCTCATCTCTTCTTCTGGAGATAATTCCTCTTTAGTTGCTGCTGCTTCTCCTGTGTCATCATCAACTACTACGTCTAAGCCCGGTTCTTCAACAGATTCAGAATCACTCATAATTCTACGTATGATTAAACCACCAATAATAATTATTAATAAAGTTATAATTCCTGCTATTATCCATTTCTTCTGTCTAGCTGCTTTCTCAGACGCCATTTTTGAATTTATCTCTTTTTCTAAACTTTTATCAAATTTAAAGCTACTAATGGTAATCTGGTCACCACGTGATTGATCGTATCCGACTGTTGCTGCTACAGATTGTCGAATTGAGTCTTTTTCATTCGATGATAAATCTTTATTAACCATAACTGCTACCGAAACTTTTTCTACATCTCCAGCAGCTTGGATATAATTTTCTACTTTCTTATTAATTTCATAATTAGTAGTAACTTCTTTCTGACTATAATTTGATGCTTGATCTTCACTGGATTGATATTGAGGAATATTTGACTCTGTACCAGGTATTCCCTGAGGAGATTCACCATTAGACTGATAATTAACTTTCTTAGATTGCTCACTCCTCACAATTCCTTCATCATCAGTAATAGGTTCATAAATTTCACTCTGAATCTTTCTTTGATCAAAATTAAGTTTAGCATTAACCCTCACAACTACATTATCAGGCCCTAATACCCTAGATAACATGGTATTTAAAGTCATCTGTAAATCATTCTCAAATTCCTCTTCAACCTCTAACTGTTTTGGGTTAAATTCTGTAGTTCCTAGGTTGTCCTTTTTATTAAGTTTAGCAGTTAATAGATTCCCTTTAGTATCTACTACAGTTACATTCTTTGCTGACAACCCTTCTACACTACTAGCAACTAAATTAGTAATCGCTTTCACCTGTTTTAAACCTAAATCTGCATATGGCTTTATTTTAAGTAATACAGACGCCTTAGCCACTTTTGCTTTATCGACATATAAGCTCTCTCTTGGAGCACTAATTTGGACTTTAGCAAACTCAACATCTTGCAACTGCATAATAGTTCTAGTTAATTCTCCAGAAAGTGCTCGATAAAAATTAACTTGTTGCTCAAAATCAGTACTGCCTATGCGAGTTTTATCAAATAATTCAAACCCTACTGTTCCTCCCTTAGGCAAACCTTCACTAGCTAAATTTAGTCTAACTTGATGAACGTCTTTAGCAGGCACTAGAATCCTAGTACCATCATTAGCTAACTTATAATCAATCTGTTTTTCTTTTAATTGATTAGTAATTGCACTAGCATCCTTAACTGTTAAATTATTAAATAAAGTAACATAATTAGGTTGACTAGCCCAATTAGTAAGCAATAATAGAGCAATTATTGACACTACTGCTGAAGAAATAATTATTATCCTAGCTTTAGTGTCTAAACTTTCCCACAATTTTTCTCCTTGCTCTCTAATTTGCATTAAATTTTCAATCATATTCACACCTCAATTTCCCAACAAAATATCAGATCTGCATTCTCATTATATCTTTATATGCTTCTACAACTTTATTTCTTACCTCTAATGTTAAATCCAAAGAAAGTTTAGCCTTTGTAGAAGCAATCATCACTTCATGAATATTATCGGCTTCTCCTACTGCTAATTTTTCAGCCATCAAATCTGCATCTTTCTGTAAATTATTAACTTTATGTAATGAATTGCTAAGCAAATCCTTAAATGATTCCTTGCTCTTTCCTTCACTAACACTGTCAGTTTTATAACTTTGAGCTAACTTATTTAACTGTAGAGTATCTATTTTCATCTATTAAACATCCTCCTTTATCCTTCAATCTTTAAAGCACTTTTAAACATCTTCTTAGAAGCATTTAAAGCTGTAACATTTGCTTCATACGCTCTACTAGCTGAAATCATATTAACCATTTCAGAAGCTATATCTATATTAGGCATCTTAACATATCCTTCTTGATTAGCATCAGGATGATTAGGATTATAGACTAATCTCGGTGGCTTATTACTCTCTTTAATAGAGGTTACTTCTACACCTTGTCCCATTTGTCCCTTATTAGAAGCAACATCAGGTAAACTAAATTTAGCTTGACCTTTAGCTTTGAAAACTGGCGATTTTTTCTTATAAGGCCCACCATCTTCAGTCCTAGTTGTATTTATATTAGCGATATTATTAGAAATTAAATCCATTCTTAACCGTTGAGCTGTCATTCCTGAAGCACTAATGTTCATCCCACCAAATAACCCCATATATTAAATCCTCCTTAATCTTATTTTATCCTATTAATTACATTACCAACTTTCTTAAATTTAGTTGATAACAATTTAGTAACAGATTGATATTTTAATGTGTTTTTAGCTAAAGCTGTCATCTCATAATCTATATCAACATTATTCTTATCATTTCTCATACTAGTATTATTGTCAGATCTAATTTTTGGTGCAAAAGCTTGATGTTTACCATTTATAGAGAAGTGTTCATTATCTGTTCTACTTAAATTAATACTCTGTCTTTTATAATTATATCTAGCTTGTTGTAATTGGGATTCGAAATTTACATCCTTACGTTTGTAATTAGGGGTATCTACATTTGCAATATTATTAGAAATTGCTTGCTTTCTTAGACTTAATCCATCTAGAGCACTACTTAATATTGATGTAGTCTGATCACCTAAAAAGGCCACTATAAATTTACCTCCTTTACTTTTTATCAATAATATTAGTTTTATTTTCAATACTTAACTGAATCATTAATATTCTATTTTATTATAATTTTATTCCCATTTGGTTATCACTTTTTATATTTCTGTCTATTATCCTCTAACTCCTCCTTAAATCATAAAAAAACATAAAATAAACCATATAATCCTATTTCCAGCCTTAACCTTTATTCGACAAAATCAGCATGTTTTCCTGCCTTACTTGAGTAATTTACCTTATTAAGCAAAAAAACTCCTAATCCCTCAAAATCATAAAGGAACTGGAGTTGATTATATTGACAAATATCTGCTATAATTAATTGTTTAGTAGGTAGCCTAGCAATCATAGTATACTTGTATACCATAGACCTAGTAGCTTTGCGTCCCTGCCTTTCGACAAGTTTGCCTTTATCGAGAGATGACATAAATATTCAGTTTTTGAATTTTCTTTACCTATTTTAAATATTCGTTAATTATTAGTTGTTCTCCTTTATTTTTTTTGAGTAATTTGTAAAAAAGACTTAAAAAATAAAACTTTTTATATTTATATAATATATAATTAATAAAACTAAAAAAACTAACCCACAAAAACATTTTTGTGGGTTAGTTTCTAAAGGTTTAATTTTTTAAGTCTTTAATTTTTCTAATTCTTCTAATAGCCTCTCATTTAATATTTTAATATATGTACCTTTCATCCCTAATGAACGTGATTCGATTACTCCAGCACTTTCAAATTTGCGTAATGCATTAACGATTACTGAACGAGTAATTCCTACTCTATCTGCTACTTTACTTGCTACTAATAACCCTTCTATACCATCTAATTCTTCAAAAATATGCTCTATAGCTTCTAATTCAGAATAAGATAATGTTTCTAATGCTACATGAACAGCTGCTTTCTTACGGGCTTCTGCTTCTATCTTATCACTTCTTGATCGTAAAATTTCCATTCCTACAACTGTAGCTCCATATTCTCCTAAGATGAGATCATTAGAAGTAAATTCTTCGTCAAATCTAGCAACAATTAATGTCCCTAATCTCTCACCACCACCATTAATAGGTATGATAGTAGTCAATTTTTGAGTAAACATACATTCTTCATCATCTATTGTAAAGACACATTGGCCATCCTTCTGCTCATAATTAGCCCGAGTTTCATTAATATCTAATATCCACTCATTATAATCTTGTGGAAACCAACCTTCATTTATTACTTCGTCAATCATAAGATCACATTCAAATTTATTAATTAATTGATAACCTAAAATCTTTCCTTTTCTACTAACTACATATATATTGGCCTTAATTGCACTACTTAATACTTTAGCCATTTCTGTAAAATCTACTGGATGTCCTGCAGACTTTTGTAATAGTCTATTAATCTTGCGTGTCTCTTCCAATAATGCTTTCATTATAGTATCCTCCCTTTAAGCTTTTACTTACTTTTTAAGATATTATTTTCAAAATAAATTTTAGATTAGTTTGTACATTTATTATAACCAAAGATATCTGGCTTTACTATTTTTCTATAAAAAATTCCCATAATTTTTAATGAGAAATACTTCACAATTATTTAAAATACATGTATCACATATAATATGCACATGTCAAACATGATTTAAAGTATATACTTACTTAAATCTTTATCTTCTACTACATCATCTAACTTCTCTCTTACATAATCAATACTAATTTCAAAATAATCCTCCGACATATCTGGAGCTTCAAAAGAAATATCTTCTAACAACTTCTCTAAAACAGTATGTAATCTTCGTGCTCCAATATTCTCAGTCTCTTCATTAACTTTAAAAGCTATTCTAGCTAGTTCTTTAATAGCATTTTCAGCAAACTCTATCTCTAGGCCTTCAGTCTTTAATAAAGCTTCATATTGCTTTGTTAACGCATTTTCTGGTTCAGTTAAAATAGCATTAAAGTTCTCTTCTGTTAAACTTTCTAATTCTACTCGAATTGGGAAACGACCTTGCAGTTCAGGAATTAAATCAGTTGGCTTCGAAACATGAAAAGCACCAGCAGCAATAAAGAAAATATAATCAGTCTTAACTGGCCCATACTTAGTCATGATAGTTGAACCTTCAACAATAGGTAAAATGTCTCTTTGTACACCCTCCCTAGAAACCTCTGGGCTAGAATTAGCATTATTACCTGCAATTTTATCAATTTCATCTAAAAAGATGATTCCTGATTCTTCAACTCGCTCAATAGCTTCTGAAGAAACCTCATCCATATCTATTAGTTTCTGTGCTTCTTGTTGTTTTAAAATTTCTCTAGCTTCTTTTATAGTTGCTTTTCTTTCTTTCTTTTGGTTAGGAAGAACCCCACCAAATATATCTTGGAAATTAATTCCCATTTCCTCAACTCCAGAACCGGAAAAAATTTCAATCATCTGAGAATTGTTCTCCTCAACCTCAATTTCAATCATTCTATCCTCAAGTTCACCTGCTCTTAACTCTTCTCTTAATTGTTCACGTCTATTCTTTAATCTCTTTAAATGTTGCTTATCCTCTTCTAATTCTACTTCTTCTTCCTCTTGCGCTCCAAAACTTCCAAATAAAGCTCCTAAAGGATTATTACTACTATCCTTATTAGGCATAGGCAATAATTTATCTAATATCCTATCTTCTACTAATTTTCCTGCTTTATCTTCAACTTCTTTTATCTTTTCTTTCTTTACCATACGAATAGCAGTCTCAACTAAATCACGAATCATAGACTCTACATCACGACCTACATATCCCACTTCTGTAAATTTAGTAACCTCTATTTTAATGAAAGGAGCTTTAGCTAACTTTGCTAACCTTCTAGCAATCTCAGTCTTTCCAACTCCAGTCGGACCCATCATCAAAATGTTTTTTGGCATAATTTCTTCTCTAAAATCATCGGGAAGCTGCCGTCTACGATATCTATTCCTTAAAGCTACTGCTACTGACTTTTTGGCTTCATTCTGACCAATAATATATTTGTCTAACTCCTTTACTATCCTTTTAGGAGTTAATTTTTTCATTAAAATCTAACCCCCTTTAAAGACTAAACTTCCTCTACAGTAATTTGATCATTGGTATAGATACAAATATCCGAAGCAATACTTAAAGCTTCTTTAACAATCTCTGTCAATTCTAATTCGGAATATTTCATCAATGCTTTAGCAGCTGCTAAAGCATATGACCCTCCTGAACCTATAGCAATAATGTCATCATCTGGCTCTATTACATCTCCAGTACCAGAAATGACCAATAAATGTTCTTCATTAGCAACAATTAGTAAAGCTTCTAACTTCCTTAAAATTTTATCTGTTCGCCACTCTTTAGCTAATTCTACTGCAGCTCTTTGTAAATTACCATGAAACTCTTCAATTTTGGCTTCAAATTTTTCAAATAAAGTGAATCCATCAGCAGCAGAACCAGCAAAACCTACTAATACTTTATCATCATATAACCTTCTAATTTTTTTAGCTCCATGTTTCATTACAGTATGCTGCATAGTAACCTGCCCATCACCGGCAATTGCTACTTTATTATCTTTCTTTACAGCAATTACTGTTGTAGCCTCGAACATCTAATTCCTCCTCTCCAACTCTAATCTATCTCAAATTTACTTAACACTTATTCGCTTGATAATATATATTATCATATACTTAAACTTTATGCAAGACTGCTAATAAATTGCTAGATTATTAAATATTATTTAATAAAAAGAGAGTTCTAATCATTTTCTAAATCTTCGGGAGTAGTTTTAAAATCACACTCTTTATTAGCACATAAATACTCAGTTCCTCGTTTCTTAGTTGTCTTTTCCATTAAAAATGCATCACAATCAGGACATTCATGTTCTGTTGGCTTATTCCAAATCATGAACTCACAATCTGGATAATTACTGCAACCATAAAAAGTCCTACCTTTTTTACTCTTTCTTTGTACCATTTCTCCTTCTTCACACTCTAAACAATCCACTCCTGTCTTAATCAAATAAGGTTTAGTATTTTTACAATCTGGGAATCCAGGGCAAGCTAAAAACTTCCCATACCTTCCATGTTTAACTATCATGTTTTTACCACATTCTTCACACACTTCATCGGTTACTTCTTCTTCTAGTTGAACTTTTTCCATATCATCATAGGCTATATCTAATTTTTCTGCAAATGGGAAATAAAAATCTTTTAAAACTTTCTTCCAACTTACCTTCCCAGTTACAATGCTATCTAATTCTTCTTCCAAATTAGCTGTAAATTCAGTATCTGTTACATCAGGGAAATGTTCACTTAAGAGTTGATTAACTATTTTACCTAAATCTGTTGGTTCAAACCTCTTACCTTCTTTTTGAACATAACCTCGATTTTGAATAGTACCAACTATTGGAGCATAAGTACTTGGACGACCAATACCTTTCTCTTCTAAAGTCTTAACTAACTTGGCTTCAGTATACCTAGCTGGCGGTTTAGTAAAGTGTTGGTCTGGATTTAACTTAACTAACTTAACTTCTTCACCTTCTTTTAATTCCGGTAATTCTGTGTCCTCTTTACTACTTTTAAATGTATCAACTGCTAGAAAACCTTTAAATAAAGTCTGTGACCCTTTAGCTCTAAATAAATACTTTCCAGCTTGAATATCAACACTTAAAGTTTTATAAATAGCTGGATTCATTTGACTAGCAACAAATCTTTCCCAAAGCATTTTATAAAGTCGGTATTGATCATTATTTAAATATTTTTTTACTTTTTTAGGCTCTCTTAAGACCGAAGTCGGTCTAATAGCTTCATGAGCATCCTGTGCTCCAGATTTAGTCTTATATTTCTTTGGAGTTTTTGGGCAATATTTATCACCATAATTCTTCTTAATATAACCTCTAGCTTCTTTTTGAGCTTCTTTAGAAATTCGTGTAGAATCAGTTCTAATATAGGTGATTAATCCTATAGTACCTTCTGCACCTATATCTAAACCTTCATATAGTTGTTGAGCTATATACATAGTCTTCTTAGCACTAAAATTCAGACTATTAGCTGCTTTCTGCTGTAAACTACTTGTAGTAAAAGGTGGTGAAGGATTTCTTCTTCTCTTTCTTTCTTTTAATTCTTTAATATTAAATTGATTCTGCTTTATTTCTGAAACTGCTTGATTAACTTCTTTTTCATTTTTTATTTTAAATTTATTATTATTAATCCGATGCAATTTTGCTTCAAAAGGCTGATTCTCACTCTCTAAATTTACATCTATTGTCCAATATTCCTCTGGTTCAAATGCTTCTATCTCTTCTTCACGCTCACATATAATCTTAACTGCCACTGATTGTACTCGCCCAGCACTCAGTCCTCTTCTCACCTTTTTCCACAACAATGGACTTAATTTATAACCTACTAATCTATCTAATAGTCTTCTAGCTTGCTGAGCATCTACTCGATTTTGATCTATTTGTCTTGGATCTTTAATGGCATTTTTGATAGCTTGTTTAGTGATTTCATTAAATTCAATTCGGCATTTAGAAGTATCATCTAATTTTAAAGCTCTACTTAAATGCCAAGAAATTGCTTCTCCTTCTCTATCAGGGTCAGTTGCCAAGAAGACATTATCACTCTTCTTAGTTGCTTTACGTAACTTCTTTAAAACATCACCTTTCCCTCGAATAGTTATATACTTAGGTTCAAAGTTTTCTTCTACATTAACTCCCAATTGACTCTTAGGTAAGTCAATCACATGCCCCATAGATGCTTCTACTTTAAAAGATTTACCTAAGAACTTACTAATAGTTTTTGCCTTTGCTGGGGATTCCACAATTACTAAATTTTTAGCCATACTCCCACCTCCAAAACTAACTATTTAATTAATATATCGTTTATGTTCTTCATTAATCGATTTAAACTCTGGAGAATTTTCAATTATCAATGATAATCTAGCTGGATTATTAATAACCTTTTGTAATACTTTCCAGAAATGTTTCAAACCAATCTCTGATTCTCTAAAGTGTAACGATTTTTCTAAAATATTTTCTACCTCAGTATTACTAATTAAACTTAAAGCTGATAATCTAATCAAAGCCCCTTGTACTGGTAAAGATAATTTAAACTTTTCTTTAAAATCTAATACCCTTCGAGCATCATCAAATTTTAATTCATCTTCGCTTTCTTTCTCAGCAGAAGACATACTAGAAGTAAAGATTAACTCAAATGCCATATCTATGTCATCAACTTCATAGCCCTGATCGATTAAATTTTTAATTAATTTTTTCTCATTTTCAACTATATTTTCATTATGCATAATCCTTTTTACTAAATAGCTTACGATTTCAATTACATTTTCATTCATTAGAAGCCTAGTAATAGCTAAAAATCAGCTATTCTAGTCCCTCCTTTCTATTTTGAGATGCTTTTAACTCTAAATTTAAGCATAAATTTATTCCCATACTTATTATATTATATGAGTTTCTAGTTTATTTGTAAAATAGATTATGCTAATTCTTTATTATTAATCATTTAAAACAAATCTATTACCTGCAAGCTGCGTAATTAACCCTTTCACCTCTAATTTTAATAAAGTTGAGTTTAATTGTCCAGCAGATATGTCAATCATTTTTAAGATTTCATTAAATTCCTGCGACGTAGAACTTATTTTATTATATACTTTAGACTCTAAATCCGATAATTCAATATCCACCTCTTTCTTCTTAAGACTATCTTCTACCCCAATTAGTTCAAGCCAATCTTCTAAAGGTAATTCTGATATAATATCATCTATCTCTTGTATTAACTTTGCACCTTTCTGGATTAAATTATTAGTTCCAAAACTTTGTTTTTTAGTAATATCACCTGGAATGGCAAATACTTCCCTTCCTTGATTTAAAGCATAATTAGCTGTAATTAAAGAACCACTTTTCTTGGTAGCTTCTACTACTATAGTTCCCAAAGTTAAACCACTAATAATCCTATTTCTTTTAGGAAAATTACCACCATGAGGTGGTGTAGCTAAAGGAAATGAAGAAATAACTGCTCCTTGTTGAGTAATATTAGACATCAACTCCTCATTCTCTGGTGGATAAATAACATCAAGTCCAGAACCTAAAACTGCCATAGTTCTTCCTGCCTCTAATGCTCCTTGATGACTAACAGTATCTATTCCTCTGGCTAATCCACTAACTATAGTAAAACCTCGTTTAGCAAGAACCTTAGCCAACCTTTTTGCTATCTTTTGACCATAATTAGTACATTTTCGAGAACCTACAATCGATAAACTGATTATATCTTCTAATTTTATGTCCCCTTTATAGAATAATACTGGAGGTGGATCATGAATATTCTTAAGTAAATAAGGATATTCCTCATCATTTAATGTTAAATAATTAATTTGGTGATTCTTTAACCTCTGCACTTCAAAATTCAAATCAATACTCTCTCTGTCTTTAATTATCTGTTGACTTCTCTTTTTACCAATTAATGGTACTTGACAAAGTTTCTGTTGACTTGCCATCCATATATCCTTTGCATCTCCAAAATACTCTAATAAATTTTTAATCAACTTAGGTCCTAAGTTATGCAATTTAATTAAACCTAGCCAATATTTACGATTATTCATAATAGATTATCACCATTTATAATTTATTAATATAAGTTATTAATAAAACTTATATATATACTCTTCATTCTATAGTTGTCTGAAAATTCCTGCATTTGTTTCATTACTTTTGATTTCTATCATCAATTTGCGAAAAATTTTCTATCTAAATCTCTATATTGAACTGCTTCAGCTATATACTCTTCTTGTATTTTGTTAGCTCCTGCTAAATCAGCTATAGTTCGGCTTAATTTTAAAATACGATCATAAGCTCTAGCACTTAAATTTAACCTCTTTATAGCTGTCTTTAATAATTCTTTGCCTTCTATAGTCAATTCACAATATTCTTCTAGCAACCTACCATTCATTTCAGAATTACAATTAATCTCTTCATCTTTAAATCTTTTATATTGAATTTGACGTGCTTTATTAACCCGTGCTCTAATCTGAGCTGAACTTTCACCATCAGGTGAGCTTGAAATAACCTCTGCTTCTAATCTTGGTACTTCAATATGTATATCTATCCTATCTAATAATGGGCCTGAAACTTTATTTAAATATCGTTCCACCTCATAATGACTACAACTACAATTCTGCTTTGAATCTCCATGGAATCCACACGGACACGGATTCATAGCAGCAATTAACATAATATTTGCTGGATAAGTCAAAGTAGTTAGTGAACGAGAAATCGTTACTTCTCTTTCTTCCAATGGCTGTCTAAGAACTTCTAATACATTACGATTAAACTCCGGCAGTTCATCTAAAAATAATACTCCATAATGAGCTAGACTAACTTCTCCTGGTTGAGGAATCCTACCTCCACCAATCATTCCAGCATTAGACGTAGTATGATGAGGACTTCTAAAAGGACGTGTAGTAATTAAAGGTTCATCAGTAGGTAATAAACCTAAGATACTATATATTTTCGTTAATTCAACTGCTTCATCTAAAGATAAATCTGGTAAGATAGTAGGTAATCTTCTGGATAACATGGTTTTGCCGGAACCAGGAGGTCCAATCATAATTACATTATGTCCACCAGCTGCAGCTATCTCTAAAGCGCGCTTAGCTGCTTGTTGCCCCTTTACTTCAGCAAAATCCACTTTATAATCTGATGTTAGATTTAACTTATAATCTACTTCTACTGCATTTTCAAGCATTCTTGTATTTAGAAAATCGACTGTTTCTAATAAAGAGTTAACTGGTATAATTTCAATCCCTTCCACTACTGCTGCCTCTGAAGCATTAATAGCAGGTAAAATCATACCCTTCTTGCCTTCAGTTTTAGCTTGAATAGCCATTGGCAAAGCACCATTAATCCTTCTTAAATCACCGGTTAAGGATAATTCTCCAACTACTAAGTAATCATCTAAATCTTGTGAATCTATTAACCCTTGAGCTGCTAAAATCCCAATAGCTATAGGCAAATCATAAGCAGCTCCCTCTTTTTTTATATCAGCTGGGGCTAAATTAACAGTTATCCTCTTAACCGGAAATTGAAAACCAGTATTTTTAATCGCAGCCCTAACACGTTCTCTAGATTCTTTAACAGCTGCATCTGGTAATCCAACTAAATTAAAACTAGGTAAACCCTGTGCTAAATCTATTTCCACATCAACTAAATAGGCCTCTATCCCTAATACTGCACTACTTTTTACTTTAGAAATCATCTATATCCCTCTCTTAATAAGAAAATTTATGGTTAAACAACAGAGAATGCATTCCTTAAGTGAGATAATTGATAATCATCATCTCCCTGATATAAGATAGCTATTACATCAAAACGAAAATCAACATTTAAATCTGGATTCTGACTAATATAATAACGAGCAACCTGTTGAATCTTTTGCTGTTTACGGAAATCAACCTCTTCTTGTGGTAGACCAAAGTTTTGATTCTGTTTAGCCTTAACTTCTACAAAGATAAAATAATTATCTTTATATGCTATAATATCTATCTCCCCCAACCTACAACGATAATTCTGCTCTATAATTTGATATTCTTTCTTTAATAGATATTTACTGGCTAATTTTTCTCCTAATCTTCCTAATTCTTGCTTGCTAAGCATCATTTTTCACCTCTATATGTTATAACATTCTATATAATACATTATTTTCCTGGAAGATTATGAAGAAAATAAGTTGAATTTAGATAATAATTTATAAAATTCTTCTTTCCAAATTAACAATATTAATCCTATTAATCCAAAGATAATATTTGGTAGCCATGCAGCCATTAAAGTTGGTAAGAATTCATTTCTACCTAATGAACGAACCAATGATAAAGTAATATAATATAAAAACATTATGATAACAGTTAATACAGTATTTAAAGCTCGATTACTTTTAGTGATTAAGCTTAATGGAGTACCAATTAAAATAAAAATGAGAGCGATAAATGGTTTAGCTAACTTTAAATGATAATCTACTAATAACGAATCCACTTGCAAACCACTATCCTTCAATATATTAATTTCTTTCTTTAATTCAGCCCGGTTCATCTCTGATGGAGTTTTTTGGTCTGTAAAGCTATTATCCATTTGATTAGACTGAACTATTTTTATATCCATTCTATTAAATTCTCTTTCTGACACTGAATGACCATTTTTATTATATATATGAATAATACCATTCCTTAACTGCCAACCAGTCTTAGTTATAGTACCAGTCTCTGCTGTAATCATTTTAGGATAAATCTTTGTACTAGCATAATCTAAGATAACTATTTTCTTTAAAATTGAACTATGTTTGCTATAATGCTTAACATAAAAAAGCCTGTTATCATTAGGGCCCTTAAAAAAGACATTATCTTTAATCTCTGGTACAGTTGTCTCCAAAATAGATTGTTGAATAATATTTTCAGCTCTACGATTAGACCAGGGAACTATTTGTTCATTAAAATAATAAGTCATTATACTAATCAAAATCCCTAAGATAAGCAAAGGCACAATGAAACGATAAAGACTAACCCCACCCATTCTTATGGCGACAAACTCATTATCACTACTTAACCTCCCCATTCCCACCATAACTGCAAATAATATAGCAATAGGAAAAGTTTGAACAACAGTTTCCGGCAATTTATAATATAATAACTTTAAAACTACTATTTTGGAGACATCTTCCACTACAATCATATCAGCTAATTGAAATAAAAAATTACTTAACATAATTACCACAATGACTGCTACTCCAGCTATAAATAAACCAAAAAACTCCTTCATTATGTATCTATCAATAATCTTTATAGATAAGTATTTTTTCATAAGATTTGAATGAAACCTCTCTTTCATTAAGTATAAATATAAATTACAATTCAATTGATTAAAACTTCAATAAACTATTTTAATCTCCTTGTTTATTATAAAACTAAACAAAAAAGCTATATCCATTCCCTACAGAATAGATATAACCTCAGACTCGTACATCAATTGAATTTTTTCCAATTCCTTTACGAATATCTCGATCTAACACTTTCAAAACAACAGTATTCTTATATGTACCTTTAACCTCAACTCTTACTTTCTCTTCTACCTCTAAATCAGTTAAAACTTTAGCTTCTAAAGCATAATTACCAAAATTAATTACCGCTGTCTTCTCCTTAACCTCCAAGACAATCCCAGTTAAAACATCTCCAGTTTTTAATCGCATCTATCTCACCCTATTTTTCTCTTCTGCTTTATAAATATATTACGCAGCTCATCTAACTCAATTTGAGATAAGATCTTTTCACATTCTTTAATAGTATTAGCAATGACTTCTATCTCTTCTATAGACTTTGCTTTCTCTAAGCCTTCTTTGAACAAATAATAATCTTCTCCTAAAGCAGCTTCTCTTACTTTACTAAATGTATATCTATGTATCTTACAAGGTCCATGTTCATTTAAAGCAGCAATATGTTCTGCTGTACCATAACCTTTATGTCCTGCAAACCCATATTCTGGATATTCTTGGTCATACTCCACTAACATTCTATCTCGAGTTACCTTAGCAAGAATTGAAGCTGCTGCTATGGAAATACTTCTAGCATCACCATCAATGATCTTTTTCTGATCAATATCTAAATTAGGAATCTCTTCTCCATCAACTAATAAATAATCAGGAGTTTTCTCTAATTTAGCAATTGCCTGCTTCATAGCTTCATAATTTGCATTTAAAATATTAATTTCATCTATCCGATTAGAATCAATAATACCTACTCCATAATCTATAGCTTCCTCTTTAATAATATCGAATAATTCTTCTCTCTTTGATTCAGATAACTGCTTAGAATCATTTAGTCCAGGAATATATATTTTCTTAGGTAAAATAACAACTGACGCAGCTACTGGACCAGCCAGTGGACCTCTTCCTGCTTCATCGATTCCACCAATTAATTTATATCCTTTAGCATAACAACTATTTTCAATCTCCTGCATCTTATGAAATCTAATTCTTTCTTCACTAGCTCGTTGCTTTTTCCGACGATATTGCTTAGCTAGTTTTTGAACCCCTTTTCTAGAATCAGATTCTAACTCCATAATTAGCTCTTCAGAGACAGCTTCTAACTCCATCTCTTTTAATTCAGATTTAATTTCTTTAATTGATAGTTCTTCTAATTCCATTTTAAAACCTCACTTAAGATTGACTAGGAATTTCTAAACTGATCCGTCCTAAGTCTCCTTTTCTAAACTCATACAAGATTATATCTGCAGTTCTTTCTCTATCTACTTTACCACCTGACATCAAACAACCCCTCTTGCGACCTATATCTTCCATTAACTCTAAAGTGTCAGCACTAACATAATCCAGATTGAACCTCTCTTGAAGAGTATCAGGGATAACATCTTTCAAAAATTTTAATAATTTGTAAGCAACTGTTTCATTATCATAAATATCTGATTTAATAGCACCAGTAGCTGCTAATCTAAAAGCCACTTCTTCACTTTCAAACTTAGGCCATAGAATCCCAGGAGTATCTAATAACTCAAATCCCTTTTTAATTTTAACCCATTGTTGTCCCCGGGTTACTCCTGGACGGTCTCCAGTTCGAGTACTACCTCGATTGCATAATTGATTAATTAATTGAGACTTCCCAACATTAGGAACCCCTACAATCATTAAACGAATATTTCGCTTCTTTCTACCTTTTCTAACTAATTTATTTAACTTATCAGCCATTAAGTTCTTAGCATGATTAGTAATTAAATTAATTCGTTGACCATTTAATGAATTAACAGCTATAGCAGGATCCTCTTGAGCTAATTTCTTCTTCCAAGCTTTAGTAATTGCTTTATCAGCTAAATCCATTTTATTAAGAACAATAATCCTTTTTTTATCTTGTAAAATTTCATCAATATTTGGATTTCTACTACTTACTGGAATACGAGCATCTAATAATTCAACTACTACATCTATTAATTGTAATCTTTCCTGCAATTTTTTCTTTGCCTTAGCCATATGTCCTGGGTACCAATTAATCATGGTCTCACCTACTTTATATATTATTTAATTAATTAAACCAATTCTACTTAACGGCCAAAACCTAACTAATGCCTTACCAATTACATTCTTTCTAGGCACAAATCCCCAAAATCTACTATCCTCACTATTATTACGATTATCACCTAATACAAAGTAATGTTTAGGTGGTACCTCAACCTCTTGGTAATTACTATATCCTACATCTAAGGTATAATTCTCTTTAAGCGGTCGATCATTAACATAAACTGTCCCATTATCAATGCTCACTGTATCTCCAGGTAATCCAATCACCCTTTTAATAAATTTCTTTCTAGGGTTAACCGGATACTTAAAGACAATTATATCAAAACGTTCAGGGTTCTTAAATCTATAAATAAACTTATTTACAAAAATCCTATCTCCAGGCTCTAAAGTAGGTCGCATAGATCCAGAAGGAATATAGAATGCTTGAATAATAAAAGTAATTATTATAAATGATAATATAACTGCTATGACTACAGCCTCTAAATATTCCTTTATTTCTGCCTTTGAAATTCCCATTATGTTCCCGTCCTTTCGCAAAATAACCAATTCACTAAATATATACAAAAGAGGACAGGCTTAGTGCCAGTCCCCTCCATTAAAGACATCTTAAAGTTCTTTCTTTTCTCTAACTCTAGCTGCTTTACCTCTACGTTCACGAAGATAGAATAACTTAGAACGTTTTACATCTCCTCGTTTAACAACTTCTATCTTAGCAATTTTAGGAGAATGAACCGGGAATATTCTTTCTACACCGATTCCATGAGAAATTTTACGAACCGTAAATGATTCTCTAACTCCTCCACCTTTACGTTGAAGAACAATACCTTCAAAAACCTGAATTCTTTCTTTACCACCTTCGACAACTCTTACATGAACTTCAACTGTGTCTCCAGCTCTAAATTCAGGTATACTATCTTTCATATTATCCTGTTCTACAGCTTGAAGTAAATCTTCCATGATATTTCCTCCTTCCTCTAAGACGTTCATATTTAATAAGTAAATAGAGGACCGCCTGTGATCATACAGACTACATTATAACATAAATAAATAATGATTACAAGCAATAATTCTTAAGTTATTCCCACCAGGTTTCACCTAATAATCTATCTAAAATAATTGACGCTGCACTTCGAACAGAGAGATGATTATATTTACCAGGGCCATAGATTGGCTCTAAAATATAATCAACAGATTTCATCATCTCTTCAGTCAATCCCCAACCAGTACCAAGCAGCATTAAATAAGGGTTATCCTCATTATGAATCTTATCTCTTAATTCTTGATAACCAATTGTATTTTCATATTTACGCGCATCAGTAGAGACTAAAACAGGGGTTTTGCCTGTCTCATCTTTAATTTCTTTAATTACATCGTCTAAATTAGATTTAATATCTAAAATACTAAAAGCTTCTTGGCGATCAGGATTATACTTTGCTCCAAAATCACTTCCCCAATATTCTTGCATTTTTTTAACTAATTCTTGCTGAGATTTAAGATGATTTACTATATAATATTTATTAATATTATAAGTCCTGCTAGCTCGAGCAATATCATGTAAATCAAGATTAGTAACTGTAGTAGTAATAACCTTATTATTCTTATTATAGACAGGATTATGAATTAAACTTAAATATAAATTAGGAATACTCTCTCACCCCCTAAATTATTCTATCTCTAATTCATCCTTTAATTCATTTAAAATACTTCTTTCTCCCTCTGTTAATTCAACATTTTTAAATAAATCCGGTCTTCTAAGTAAAGTACGTTTTAATGATTTCTTCTTTCGCCACTGAGCTATTTTTTGATGGTTACCACTTAATAAAACCTTTGGAACTTCTAAAGAACGAAAAACACTAGGTCTTGTATAATGAGGATAATCTAAAATCCCATTATAAAAAGAATCTTCAATCGCTGATGCTTTAGTTCCTAAAACACTAGGAACCATTCTGGCAATAGCATCAACTAAAACCATAGCCGGAAATTCGCCTCCAGTTAAAACATAATCTCCAATAGAAACTTCTTCATCTATTAATTCTTGTCTAATTCTTTCATCTATTCCTTCATATCTACCACATAGAATAATTAAATGCTCTTTTGTAGCAAGTTTTTTAGCCATTTCTTGATCAAAAGTCTTACCTTGGGGAGACATAAAGAGTACCTTGGCTTTATCTGTCTGCACCGCTTCTACAGCTCTAAAGATAGGTCCAGGCTTCATTACCATACCTGCACCTCCACCGTAAGGATAATCATCAACATTACAATGTTTATCTAAAGAATAATCACGAATATTAGTAACCTCTATATTTATTAACTCTTGCTCTTGGGCTTTCTTTAAAATGCTTTCGTCTAAAGCATTAAAAATTTCTGGGAAAATAGTCAATATATCAAATTTAATCATTATGTACCACCTTAAAGTAATCCTTTAATCGGCTTAATAATCATCTGGCCATTTTCTAAGTCAACCTCTTTTACTACCTCTTTTAAAGCAGGAATTAATCGTTCTTTCTCGTTAGATTTGACTACATAAACATCATTACTACCTGTTTCTAAAATATCAGTAATTACCCCCAATTCTATTCCATCAACAGTAACTACTTCTAAATCCAGGATATCATGTAAATAGTAGCTCTCTTCTGGTAATACAATCGCTTCACTTTCAGAAATCTTAACTAAAAAATCTTTATATTCAATAGCAGATCCTATATCATCAATTTCAGCAAATTTTAAAATTATAAACTTTTTATGATATCTTAGTCCTTCAATATTTAATCTCTCTTGTTTACTTCCTTTCTCTACAATTACCTGATCTAATAATTCAAAACGACCGGGATAATCAGTTAAGGGAAGTACTCGAACTTCTCCTTTATTTCCTTGGTGTTTAGTTATCTTACCGATAGTAATTAGCTCTTCTGTCATTACTAACACCTCTTTATATTAATTACATTATAATCTTTATTCTAAACAATTATAAAAAAAATATAAATATTTCCCATAATTAAGATAAGAGCTAGAGTTTTAACCCTAGCTCTTTTAAGAACATAAACTATTGAATAATCTCAACTATTACTCTTTTTCCTTCTTTAGTAGCCGCTGCTTTTACTACTGTTCTCATTGCTTTAGCTATTCTACCTTGTTTCCCGATAACTTTTCCCATATCTTCTTCAGCAACTTGAAGTTCTAAAATTACAGATTTAGCACCTTCAATTTTGTTTACTTTTACTTCCTCTGGGTTATCAACAATAGAACGAGCAATTATTTCTACTAATTCATTCAAAATACTAGACACCTCCTAAGTAAATAGATGATGCCTACTTATTTTTCAGCTCATCAAACTTCTTCATAATACCCTTACGACCGAATAATGTTTTAATAGTGTCTGAAGGTTGAGCTCCTTTTTGTAACCAATCTAGAGCTTTCTCTTCATCAACTTTAATAGTCTCAGGCTCCGTTGTCGGATTATAGTGACCTAATTCCTCAATAAATCTACCATCACGTGGTTTACGAGAGTCAGCAACTACTAATCTATAAGAAGGATTTCTGTTAGCACCCATTCTTTTTAATCTAATCTTAACTGCCATATCTATCACCTCCTTAAAATGATATTAAAACCTATGATAATATATAGGATAAATTAAAATTTATAATAATAAGCTTTATAAGAAAGGGAATTTGCCTTTTAGTCCACCTTTCCCCACTCCTTTTTGCATATCTCCAACCTGCTTCATCATCTTCTTAGTCTGTTTAAATTGCTTTAATAATCTATTTATATCCTGTACTTCTGTTCCACTACCCTGAGCTATTCTCCTACGACGACTACCGTTAATAATATCAGGATTTCTTCTTTCTTCTAAAGTCATAGAATTAATAATAGCTTCGATTCTATCTAAATGATTTTCATCCATATTTACACCTTTAAGCTTTTTGATATCTCCCATCCCTGGAAGCATATCCATAATCTGATCTAACGGCCCCATATTCCTTACTTGGTCCATTTGATCTAGAAAATCTTCTAAAGTAAATTCTTCTTTACGTAATTTTTCCTCTAAGGCTTTAGCTTTTTCAGCATCTATATTCTGTTCTGCTTTTTCAATTAAGCTTAAGACATCACCCATACCTAAAATTCTAGAAGCCATACGATCAGGATGGAATGGTTCTAGATCATCTAACTTTTCCCCAATACCAGAAAATTTTATTGGTTTACCAGTTACTTCTCGAATAGATAAAGCTGCTCCACCACGAGCATCACCATCTAACTTAGTTAAAACAACTCCATCAACGCCTAAGGCATCATCAAAATTTTCAGCTACATTAACTGCATCTTGACCTGTCATAGAGTCAACTACTAATAAGATTTCGTGAGGCTTTACAGCTTTTTTGATATTCTTTAACTCACCCATTAATTTTTCATCTATATGAAGTCTACCAGCAGTATCTATAATTACTACATCTCGACCGTTGGACTCAGCATGACTAACCCCAGCTTTAGCTATATCAACAGGATCTTGCTTATCCCCCATTGTGAAAACAGGTTGTTCTAATCTTTCACCTAATACTTGTAATTGTTTAATAGCTGCAGGACGATAAATATCTGCTGCAACTAATAAAGGACGTCTACCTTTATTATGAAGGTTTTTAGCTAGTTTACCAACTGTTGTAGTCTTACCTGCTCCCTGTAGTCCTACTAACATAATAACAGTTGGAGGATTTGAAGCTAAAGTTAATTTGCTTTGAGTTCCACCCATTAATTCTGTTAGCTCTTCATTAACTATCTTAACTACTTGTTGTCCAGGTGTTAAACTTTCTAATACTTCTTGACCAATAGCACGTTCTTCAATATCTTTAATAAAATTCTTTACAACTCGAAAGTTAACATCGGCTTCTAATAAGGCTAATTTAACCTCTCTTAAGGCAGCCTTAACATCTTCTTCAGATAATTTTCCTTTACCTCGTAACTTATCAAAGGTACCCTGTAATTTTTCGGCCAAGCCTTCAAATATCACTTTCTAAATTCCCTCCTTAACTTTATTAATCAGCTAATTTATCAGCAATCTCTTGTAAAATTCGTAATTCCTCTTTAGAAATCTGCTCAGAAATTTTATTAATCATTTCTTTTAAATTATCAACTTGTTCTTGCATCTCTTTATGTCTTTTTACCAAACTTAAATTTGCTTCATAATCTTCTAATGCTTCTTCAGCACGCTTTAAATTATCATAAACAGCCTGTCGACTAATTTCATATTCTTCAGCAATCTCTCCTAGAGATAAATCATGATAAAAATAGAGTTTCACTATCTGTTGTTGTTTGTCTGTCAATAAATCTCCATAAAAATCAAATAAATTACCTATTTTAATAGTTCTCTCTAACAAAAAATATCACCTGCAATGTGTGTTAAGTAAAAATACTTTACAGGTGATAGTATAACATAGTGCTTATGTGCTGTCAAGGTTTAAGTTTAATCTTAATCAAATAATGCATCTATGAAAGTTTCAGGTTCAAAATCCTGTAAATCTTTTATCCCTTCCCCTACTCCTATTAATTTAATCGGAATCCCTAACTCTTCTTTAACCGCAAGAATAACTCCACCTTTTGCAGTTCCATCAAGTTTGGTTAACGCTATACCATCTACTTTAACGTCTTTATTAAATGTCTTAGCCTGAGAAATGGCATTCTGTCCAGTAGTAGCATCTAAAATTAATAATACTTCTACTCTTGCCCCGTCTGATTCACGTCCGACAATTCTACGAACTTTCTTTAATTCTTTCATTAAATTATCTTGAGTATGTAATCTCCCAGCAGTATCAACTATTAATAAATCCACATCTCTAGATTTAGCAGCTTGAACTGCATCATAAGCTACCGCTGCTGAATCTGAACCTTTTTGATGAGAAATAACATCTACTCCTACTCTATTGCTCCATTCTTCTAACTGCTCAATTGCTGCTGCTCTAAAAGTATCACCTGCAGCTAAAAGTACATCTTGGTTATTCCCTTTCGCTCTTTGAGCTATCTTCCCAATAGTTGTAGTTTTACCTGCTCCATTAACACCTACTACCATTAAGATTGTTAATTGATGCTCATCATAAACATCATCTACCCCTCCACTTAAAATATCACTCAATTGTTCTTTAAAAATATCATGTAATTCAGCTGGCTTTTTCACTCCTTGATCCTTAGCCTTCTCTCTTAATTCATCTACTAATTTCATAGTAGTATTAACACCTACATCAGCTTGAATCAAGATTTCTTCTAAGTCCTCATATAATTCATCATCTATTTTACTGCGACCAGTAAATAAATTCTGAACCTGTGAGGCAAAAGAATTTCTAGTTTTAGATAATCCATTCTTTAACCGAGAAAAGAATCCTTCTTCCTCTTCTTCTTTCTCTTCTATTTCAACCTTATCAGGATCATGAGTCTTAAATTTAGAAAATACTCCTCCAGTACCTTCTTGAGTCTCTTCTGTATTTTTCTCTTCCTCTGGCTTTTCTTCTTTAAATTCTATTTCTTCTTGTTCTTGTTCCTCTTCCTTTTTTTTCTTTTTTCCTCTACCAAATAATTTCTTAAACATCATCTTCCCCCCAAAAATCATTTACTACTTAATTTTAATAGGCTTACATAAATCAGTATATTCTTGAGCAATCCCAAATCTCCTCTTTCTAATTTTAGCTTCTTCCTCTGGAGTTTCAGCATCATAGAAATTTTGACCTACTTCTTCATATTCATCAGCTAATTCAGCTACTTTATTCTGTAGCTCAATAACTGTAGCACCTTTAACTTTTCCCTCCTTATCATGACCAATAGCAATTATTGGTCTTCCCCATGTCCCAGGTCCAGCCATAGCATCTCCCATATGCATAACTCCGGTTCCGCCAGGATGAGTATGAACAATAATTACATTATTAGGAATAAATTTACTATATGCTTCTCTTAAAGAAATTCCATTCACATCAGTAAAGCTAGAGGCTAACATTCTCGAAGGAACATATCCCATTCCTCCAACTACTAATTTACCTTTTCTAACTACATGACCATCTTCAATAACACCTATGGCAGCAACCTCTCTACCTTTCTCTACTTCAATGGATTTCTGTACTAAGTCATTTACAAATTCTTCATCTATTGAATTTACTTCAACTCGAGGTATTTGCCAATCTTCTTCTGACATAGAAGCAACCTCTAATTTCTCCTCTTTTACATCCGTAACATTTAATTCTTCACTAACATCTAAATACTTAAGTCTTAACTTAGAGGATTCCTTTAAAATCTCTCTCTCTTCATCCATATCCCTAGCAGCTAATCGTTTAATCTGAATATTTTCTGATTTAGTAGCAAGATTAAAATATTCATCTTTAGGATACACAATTCCTACGCCAGCTTCTTCTGAATGCTTAACCCCGATACTAACCACTGGTAAATTAAAAATATTAATTCCTCCAGTATCAACAATTAAACCAGTCTTTCCAGGATTAGTAGTAATAATGACAGCATTATCTGGTAATTGATTAATTCCTTCCAATAATGACCTACCATCTATATCAGTAATTTTACCTAACATCATCCGATAAGGCAAACCAGAAATACCACCATCTACAATTTCAGATATAGTATCTACATATCCTTCACCATTTAAAAAACCTATAGTACCTGCAGATCTACCTTGACTTAATTCTACACTTTTATCTACTAATTTTTGAACTATACCTTTAGCAATACCTTCAATCGTCATATTTTCTCCTCCTTAAAATTGCTTAAAAACTATCATTATATTTTCCCAATTTCAATTGACTAATATGTAATGATAGCTCACAATTAACTTGCCACTTCTGTTAATTTCAGGGAAACCATTTTTGAAATTCCAGACTCCTGCATAGTTACTCCATAAAGAGCATCAGCTATTTTCATAGTACCCTTTCTATGTGTAATTAATACAAATTGGGCAATTGACGATAACTCATTTAGATATTCAGCAAAACGATCTACATTAGCATCATCTAATGGAGCATCTATCTCATCTAAAATATAAAACGGACTTGGCTTTACTTTTAATAAAGAAAAGATTAAAGCTGTGGCAGTTAATGCCTTTTCCCCACCAGACATCAAAGATAATTTTTGCAACTTCTTTCCTGGTGGCTGAGCATTAATTTCAACACCTGTTTTTAACAAGTCATCAGGATTATCTAAAATCAATTCAGCTTTACCACCATTGAAAAGCTCAATAAATATTTTTTCAAATTCTACTTTAACCTGATCAAATGTTTTCTTGAATTTATCCTGCATAGTCTCATCTATTTCAGAAATTACTTTACTTAAAGAATCCTTAGCTTCTATTAAATCAGCATGTTGTTCTTTCATAAAGTCAAAACGTTCTTTTAAAGTTTCATACTCTTCTATTGCTCCTAAGTTAACATGTCCTAATTTATTAATACTCTTCTTTAATTCTTTAATACGCGTCTCTATCTTATCATGGTTATCAATCGGTTCTCGATTATCGATTCTTTCTTCAATATTCACTTCATAATTGTCAATTAATTTCTCTCCTATATTTTCTAATTTAACTTCTAATTGAGCTTCCTGAACTTCATAGTCATTTAGACTTTTTTGTACTTTATTTAGTTTCTTTCTAATACCTTGTGAATCCTGCTGAAGTTCATTAATTCTTTCGGAAATATCTCTTCTTTCTTCTTGAATATTCTTTAACTCACTCTTTAAATTCTCCTTTTCTTCATAAAGATTCTCTTTAGTTTTAAGAAGACTACTTTTCTGTTCTGATTGTCTTTCTTTTTTCTTATTTATTCTATCAATCTCATCTTCTTTAGTCTTAATATTAACTTTCGCCTTTTGAATATTATCTTTTAATCTTTTTTGTTCTTGTTCTAAATTAATTCTTTCCTGTTTAATCGAAGCCATTTTTACTTTTAGATTAGTTATTTCTTCATTATAATCTTCTTTTTTATCTTCAATCTGCTTAATTTTATTCTCAATAGAAGAAATAGCTCCTTCAATATTCTGATTACCATCAGTTAAAATTTCAATCTCTTTAGATACACTCTGCTTTTCATCTCTTAAAGATTCTAATTCTTTACTTAAAGCAGTTGAATAATTATTTAATTGCTCCTTGTTAGTTTCTAATCTATCGATTTCTTTTTCTAACTGTTGATAATCTTTCCTTTTACCAGTTAAATCTAAATCCAATTGATGAATTAAATTCTTTTTCTTTTTAATCTCTTTTTCAAGATTAACTATCTGATCGCGAAACTCAAGCCCTTTGTTACCGATTTCCTCTAATCTTTCATCTAAACTCTTGACTTTTTTATTTAACTCATCTATTTGACGACCCCTACTTAACAAATTAGCATTCTTATTATAAGAACTTCCTCCAGTCATAGAACCACCTGGATTAATAGTTTCACCATCTAAAGTAACTACTTTTACCTTTTGGTTTGCTTGTTTAGAAATTTTTACTGCCGCATCCATGTCTTTAGCTATGATTATTCTACCTAATAAATTTTTAACTACTGGTGTGAATTTATCCTTATAGTCTACTATATTGGCTGCTACTCCTAAAGCTCCTGAAATTTTCAATGTCTTTTCCTCTTTATGATATAAACTTCTAGGTTTAACTAAATTCAAAGGTAAGAAAGTAGCTCGTCCAGCTTTATTCTTCTTCAAATAATTAATAGCTGTTTTAGCATCTCGATCTTTATCTACAATAATATTCTGTAACCTACTGCCCAACGCCGTTTCTATAGCTGTTTCAAATTTTTTCGGTACCGTTAATAATTCAGCTACTACCCCATATATTTTAGCAAAATCAGGATTACTCTTTCGATAACGCAGTATACTCTTAACCCCTCTATAATACCCTTGATATTTTTCCTGCATTCCTTCTAAAACTTCTAGTTTTGACTGATAATTATTCTGTTTTGACTTATAGTCTTCATACTCATCTTGTAATACTTGCAACTTATCTTGTAATTTAATTTTATATTCTTCTTTTTCTTTTACTTCACGCTGCTGATCTTTAAACTGTCGTTTAGTAGTTAAGATATCCTCCTCAACTTCTGTTAAATCTTCTTTCAAACCTTTTAAAAGATCCTCATTCTTTTCTTTATCTTCTTCTTTTTCAATTATCTCTTCTTCTATATCAACAATCTGCCTTTTAACATTATCTAATTGATTCCGTTTCTTATTTATTTGATTTAAATGTTCAATCATACTTTCTTTAGCATTATCCTTGCTACCTTCTTTTTCTTTTAAATCATTAATCATTTTATCTAATTCTTCTTCTTTAATCTGTAAATAATTTTTATGTTCATTTAATTCTTGATTTACCTGCTTTAAATTACTTTGATTATTTTCTAGTTCTTCTCCTAAGCCTGAAATTTCTTCTTTTAGTTCTTTAATTTCTTGTACTAATTGTTCTAAACGATAATCTGCGTTATTTCGCTTTTCTTTTAATATTTGAATCTTATTATTGATTCTTTCTATACGATTCTCTATCTGATATCTGTTATCTTTTTTTAATGAAATTTTCTCAGTTATTTGGTCTAATTTTAAATTCAACTCTTCTTTCTTTGAATCATATTTAGCTACTTTCGTTTGAATCTGATTAGTCTCTTTATCTAATTCTTTACGTTTCTTAATAACCTCAGTTAAGTTGTTATCCAGTTCACTATATCTATTTAATAATAAATTAACTTCTAAAAATTCTAATTCAGTATAATATTCATTATATTTTTCAGCCTTCTTAGCGTCTTCTTTTAAAGGCCCAACTTGTTTTTCTAATTCGCCTATAATATCAGTAATTCTCTGTAAATTATGTTCCGTATCTTCTAATTTCTTAGATGCTTTATCTTTACGTTTCTTATGCTTTGTAATCCCAGCAGCTTCTTCAAATATCCCTCTACGATCACTAGACTTATTACTTAAAATAGAGTCTATTTTACCTTGTCCAATAATTGAATAAGCTTCTTTTCCCATTCCAGTACCCATAATTAATTCTTCAACATCTTTTAAGCGACAAACTGAATTATTAATTAAGTAATCACTTTCACCAGACCTAGAGACTCTTCTTCCAATAGTTACTTCATTATAATCTATAGGTAAACTACCATCACTATTATCCAAAGTCAGAGTTACTTCTGCAATTCCTAAGGGCCTTCTTTGGTCACTACCTGCAAAAATAACATCTTCCATCTTGCTACCACGCAATGATTTAGCACTCTGTTCTCCTAAAACCCAGCGAATAGCATCAGATATGTTACTCTTCCCACTACCATTAGGACCTATAATAGCTGTAATATTTGGTTCAAACTCTAATTTTACTTCATCAGCAAAAGATTTAAAACCATGCATCTCAATCTTTTTTAGATACAAAACCAAGCCCTCCCTACCAAGTTAATTCCTTAGTGCATTTTTGCACTAAATATAATTCTATCATAATTTAAAGAAAAATGAAATAGATGGCTCCACCCCATTACTTTAAAATACTATTTAATATAACGTGTTAATAATATATTACACCATATTTTTCCTTTTATCCTGCTTAAACCAAAACAAAACCTACCTAGACTTAAGTCTAGGTAGGTTTTGTAAAAAAATAAATTATTAATTTCTATCTAGGTTCTACAAATACTTTAATAGCTGTGCGCTCTTCTCCATCAATTTCTATTTCAGCAAATGCTGGAATAGCCACTAAATCTACCCCACTTGGTGCTACAAAACCTCTTGCAATAGCAACAGCCTTCACTGCTTGATTAACCGCTCCTGCTCCTATAGCCTGTAATTCTGCCTTACCCTCTTCTCTTAATACTGCTGCTATAGCTCCTGCAACTGACTTAGGTTGTGATTTGGATGCTATCTTCAATACTTCCATGTTGTTTCCTCCTTTTTGGTTTTGATTTAAGTTTACCTCTTACTGTTATGTATAGTGCATTTGATACTTATATTATTCATGAAAAGTAAAAAAAATCCTTCATTAACAAAGATTTAAATTAAATTTAATAAATAGTATAAGATATATTTCTAAATTGGATTACTTCCTCAACTGCTAATAGATTAATAATTCAAAGATTTAATTCTATCCATATTTATACCTCCTTATTAGTAGTCTTACCTACTTAATAAGAAGATAATATCTTTAAGCTTTAATTATTGAATTTTTTTATCAATAACTATAACTATTTATATTCTTAACTTCTTTCCATTAATAATTATCTCTCCAACCTTCAATTTCTCGTCTAATTCTATTTGTACTTTTAAGCCATATCTATTTTTAAATTCTTTGAGATTACTATTTTTTTGACCTCTAACTGTAGAATTAAATCTAGGATTTATTCTAAGAATTAAATTATTCTGATTAATCTGTTTAATCTGTTCATTTAAAAATTGCTTTATCTTATCTAAAACTAATCTTGATTCAACCAATTGTCGAAAAGCTGGATGAAAAGGTCCAGCAATTACTGATTCCTTATTAACCCCATCAGAAGGCTGTAAACCTATTCTAATTACAGGAATATTATTCTTTTTAAATAATGATAATTCTTCTTTACATATATTAACTGCTTCATCTATACTTATGGGAACAAATTTGTCTTGTGAATATAATTTAGCCAAATATGTGTCTTTAATTACTAATGTCGGGTAAATTCTAACAAGATCTGGAGCTAATTTTACTGTCTGTTGAGCACTATATAGCATACTTTTTTGGTCTGCTTGAGGTAGCCCAGGCATTAACTGTATTCCTAATTTAAAATTTGATTCTTTAATTAATTTAGTAGCCTTAATTACATCATCTGCAGTATGTCCCCGTTTAGCAGCTTTTAAAACTCTTTCTACTAAGGATTGTACTCCTAACTCAATTACTTCTACATTATATTTAGCTAAATTATCTAAAATCTCTTGATCAATATAATCAGGTCTAGTAGATAGCCGCAAATTATCTACTAGACCTTTTTTACAATACTTATATGCTACTCTTAATAGTTCAGTCTGTCTATTGATATCTAAACCAGTAAAACTACCTCCATAAAAAGCTATCTCAACTTTACTTCTCTCTTGGCTTATAGTACTAAGATATTCTTGAATTATTCTCTCAGCCTTATTAGAAGTCATACCTTCTTGTACCCCAGTAATCTCTCGTTGATTACAGAAAACACAATCATGTGGGCACCCTGCATGAGGAACAAAGATAGGAATTATATAATGTTTACTTTTCATTAGCTTTTATCTTCTTTTCAATTTCTTTTAATTCTTCTACTTCTACTTCATTTAAGTATCTGTAACGTCCTGTAGGTACTTTTTCTAAATCTAAAGGTCCAAAAGTATTCCGCTTTAATTCTTTTACTTCATGACCTACTGCTTTCCACATTCTTTTAACTTGATGTTTTCTTCCTTCATGAATTACTAGAGAAACTATAGATTCATCTTCTAAATCTGCTACTAATTTAGCTTCAGCTGGAGCTGTCCAACCATCCTTTAACTCAATTCCCCGCTCTAAAGCTGCTAATGTCCCTTGATTGGGAACACCTTTAACTGTAGCTAAATAGGTTTTATCTACTTCATGACTAGGATGGGTCAAAGCATATGTTAAATCTCCGTCATTAGTTAATAATAATAACCCTTCTGTATCCCTATCTAATCTACCTACTGGGTGTACAGACTCCTTTACCCGGCTTATCAAATCCATTACCGTGTGTCGATTCCGCGGATCATTTACTGTAGTTATGTAACCTTTTGGTTTATTTAAAAGAATATAAACTAATTTTTCTCTTTCAATTCCTTTCCCATCTACCTCAATGGTATCTTTTTGTGGGTCAACCTTCACTCCTAATTCAGTTACTACCTTACCATTAACTTTTACTCTACCTTCTTCAATAATCTCTTCACTCTTTCTTCTGGAAGCAATTCCTGCGCTAGCCATTAATTTTTGTAACCTTTCCATAATTATCACCTCAAGTACTAGTATTGACTTCTTCTCTATTCTAATTCCTTAACTATAACTAAACTCCTTCTTATAAATTTATTGATTTTTCAAGCTAAATTTAATAGAATAGACTTAGCGGTGTTAGTTGTTGGGGGTTGGGTGTTAGTAATTAGGTAGTATTTTATAAATGGGGAGTGATTATTATGAAAAAATTATTAACTAAATTCAAGAAAAAGTTTAGTAATTATATGATAAGTAGAATGATCAAAAGAGCTGGCTTTGATAAAGATAAAATGTATCACATAGAATTATGTCGTGGTAAAAAAAGATGTAATCGAAATGTGATAGATGTAGGTAAAACAGAAGAATTAGTCATCAAAAATTTAGAAAATAATCAAATTGCAACTAGATTACATACTAAATTGGTTAATGAAGACCTAATTTTACCACACCATATGTTCAAAATAGCCATTTCTGGATGTGTTAATGGTTGTTCTAAACCACAAATTAAAGACTTTGCTATTATTGGGCAATTAAAACCTAAAGTTAATCAACAAGTTTGTATTCAATGTGGCAAATGTGTTAGAAAATGTTCTGAAGGAGCCATTAAGCTTTCTGATTCAGAGATCAAAATTAATTTTGATCAGTGTATTTACTGTGGTGATTGTATTGATATTTGTCCTACTAATGGCATCACTAAAGATAAAGAAGGATATCAAATCCAAGCTGGAGGACATCTAGGTAGACATCCCCGTTTGGCTGATATGATAACTAATCTAAGTGGCTCAAAAGAAACAAATAGTTTACTTACTAAAGCAATTAATATCTTTGTTGAAAAAGGGGAAGGCCATGAAAGATTAGGTACTACTGTAGATAAATTAGACATTAACCTAAAGTAGTTAACCACTGCCAAAACTTATCTAATCTTGATTCAGGTACTATAGCTTCTTTAGCTAATAATGGAATCGTTCCTTTCTTTTCTCCATCTATATAAAAGGCAACCTTACCTACTTGTTCATTTTGAGCAATAGGCAATTTAAGATTTCTTTTGATGCTAATTTCTTTTTTAAGAGTAATTTCATCATTATTAAAAGCTACAACAACAAACTTTTGTGCTACCTTTAATTTTAGTTCTCGATTGTCAATCTCTTCTAAGTTTAGAGAATAAATCTCTTCACCTTGATTTACTACCTCTATTCTTCTAAAATTATCTAATCCATAATTTAGTAGTTTCATTGAATCGTGCCACATCTGAGCACTCTTTAATACAACAGAAATTACCTGTCTACCGTTTCTAGTTGCTGAAGAGACTAAACATCTTCCAGCTGCTCTAGTATAACCAGTCTTAACACCATCTACTTCATCAAAACGCCTTAACAGCCGGTTAGTATTTAATAGAGAGCGACCATGCTTACGTTCTTGCCACGAAATCTTTTTTCGAGTAGTATCTACTATTCTAGCAAAAGTTTCATTCTGAAGTGCATAGCGAGCTATCATAGCTAAATCATAAGCCGTAGTTAAATGTCCTTTTTGGGGGAGTCCATTAGGATTCTGAAAAGTTGTATCTAAAGCGCCTATTTCTTTAGCTTTTCGATTCATCATATGTGCAAATTTTTCTACACTACCACCAATATGTTCAGCAATTGCTACTGCTGCATCATTGCCTGAATTTAACAATAATCCATATAATAGATCCTCTAAAATCAATACTTCTCCCTCTGCTAACCAAATTGATGAACCACCTTCATAAGCTGCCCGTCTACTGGCCTTTACCTCCCCATTTAAATTACCATTTTCAATTCCTAAAATTCCGGTCATAATTTTGGTTGTACTGGCTGGAGCTCGCTTCTGATGAGGATTTTTAGCATATAATACCTCCCCTGTTTCGGCATCGATTAAGATTGCTGCTCTAGCTGTTACACTTGGTTTAGCTAAAGCTACATTATTCACCATTAAGATGGCTAATATAATTAACAATGCCGAAAGTTTCTGCCTCTGAATTAACTTCATATCTTTCCTTCCTTCCCATTTAAAACTTATCTAAAATATACCTCATCTATATCTTATTTAATTATCACCACTTTTAGAATTGTTTTTAGCCATCGATTTAAATTCTTTAAGTAATTCTGGTGCAACATTAATTAATCGTTCTATAACCGCATTATTATTTACTGGTAATAACCTAACTTGATCTTCACCAACCACTAAAAAAGCAACCGGTTGCAACATTACTCCGGCTCCACTACCACCACCAAAGGGCTTCTTTTCTTCTTTCTTTTTATCACCATTCTCATTCGGACTTGTATACTCACTACCTCCAGCAGCAAACCCAAAACTGACTTTAGAAATAGGGACTATCACACTCCCATCAGCAGTTTCAACTGGGTCACCAACTATTGTGTTTACATCTACCATTCCTTTAATATTCTCCATAGCCGTATCCATTAATGCTTCAATTGGATGGTCTGCCATTTATTCGAAAACCTCCTCTTATATCTATTAAAAATTATCTTTAATCCTGTGATAATAATATTTCCTAACCATAAGCTAAATATACTCTCAAATTTAATTTCTAATTCATTAACTTGATTAAAATTAGGCTTTACTTCAAAATCTGGTTGAGCCATACTTTTAGATTTTTGATTAAGAAAAGAATAAATTATTCCCTTAATAGCCCATACAAACCCTGTCATCATCCCTGTTATAGCTGGATCTTTAATCCCAAACTTAGTCTTCCAAACAAGCTTCTTACATCTTCCTGTAATACTTAAGACTAAAGTCCCGATAATTCTTAATAAAATCGGATTACGCAGTGTTAATTCATCCAAACGGTGTAACTCATCTTTAAATGTATCTAAACCTCTCTCTATAGCTTCAAACTTATCTGCTAATCCCTTTATAAAATCTACCTGCTCTTTTAATTCTGCAAAATCTATTTCGTCAAATGATAATGTTTTTTCTTTTTCAAACTTCATCTTTGGTGAACCAGTCGCTTCTATTTCCGCTTTAAATTTTAATAAAGGGCGACGAAGAACTTTCTTGATCTCTAAATAAGGAATATGTAATTTATAAGTTATTAACCCAAATAAAACTTGCATCCAAATCTTCAAGTCATCATTTCCATCTTCTCGCTTATATTCTATAAATACATCAATAGGAATTATTAAAACCAATGATAAAATTATTATTAATGTTAACAAAATTAAAGTCATATTCCTTCACCCTTCAGTTTGCTTGCTTTTGACACATTGGTTATTTTTCCCGATAATTAAAATGTTATACATTATTATAAAAATATAAAAAAAGAGTCATAACATTAATGTTATGACTCTACTTCATCTACTAATTCTTTATTTTCTCGTAATATCTCATCCTTATTTTGTGCGAACTCTTCCGGTTCAGGTAATTCACTTAGATCATTTAAACCTAAATACTCTAAAAATTTATCACTAGTACCATATATAATTGGATTTCCTATTGTCTCTTTTCTACCTAATTCAACTATTAGACCACGTTTTTGTAAAGTTTTAAGAGGCTTTTCTACATTAACTCCTCTAACATCCTCAACCTCTGCTCTAGTTACTGGTTGTTTATAAGCTACAATAGTTAAGGTCTCTAAAGAAGCTTGTGTTAATTTGTTATCCACTTCTGGTTGATGTAAATCATTAATATAAGATTCATACTCTGGTTTAGTCCTTAACTGATAACCATTATTTAATTTTAATAATTGAATTCCTCGATCAGACTGACTATATTCTTCTTTGAGTTTTTTAAGTTTATTTTTAATTTGACCTGAACTCAATTCAGTTACCCGCTTAAGCTCCTTTACCTGTAAAGGCTCTGTTGCCGTAAAGAGTAAAGCTTCTATTAAAGCTCTTTGACTTTTATCCATTATTGACAACTCCTTTAATCAACCAAATAGACAATAATTTCTCTAAAAACATCGCTTTGTTTAATTCTGACTTTATGCTGTTTCATTAATTCTAGTAAGGCCATAAAAGTAACCACAATTTCTAGTTTAGTACAGCCTTGCGAAAATAATTCAATAAAATTTACTTCTTTTTCTTTATTCATTCTTTTGGCTAAATCTTCAATCTTATCTTGTATAGATATCTCTTCTCTATTTAAGTATGATAATTTATCCTTAGACTCATTTTTTTTATCTTTTACCTTATCTTTTTGTTGTAATCTCTTTACAACTACTTCTTCAAAAGTAGACACAAACTCATTAAGAGACATATTCTCTAACGGATTTACCTCTGGCTCTTCAGAGTCAATCTCCGCTAAAATACTTTCTATATTTCTAGTATATCTTTTATGTTGTGTGTCTTCATAATCTCTTAAGCAGTCAGCCAATTCTTTATACTTTTTATATTCTAATAACCTTCTAATCAACTGTTGTCTTGGGTCTATTTCATCCTCTTCTTCCTCTTTATCTTCATCTGGTAATAACATACCAGATTTAAGTTCAATTAAGTTAGCAGCCATTATTAAAAATTCACTGGCAATTTCCAAATTTAACTCTTGCATCGCTGCTATATAATTTAAATACTGTTTTGTAATTTCAGAAATAGAAATATCGTAAATCTCTACCTCATCATTCTTAATTAAATGGAGCAAAAGAGGAATGGGACCTTCAAAGGCATCTATCTTTACCTCATAGCTCACTTTACACTTTCACCTCAATTATAGATTCATTGCGCTTCTGACTTCCTTCATAGTCGCTTGAGCTACCTTTTTAGCCTTTTTAGCTCCAGCAGCTAAGATCTCATCGATTCGTTCGGGATTCTTCTCTAACTCTTTTCTTTTAGCTCTAATCTCTGCTAATTCATCTACTAAAACATCTCTTAAGTTACCTTTGCAATTCATGCATCCAATTCCAGCATTACGACAACCTTCTGCCAATTCATCAGTCTTCTCTGATTCATTAAAAATAGTATGGAAATTATAGACTGAACAGACATCAGGGTCTCCTGGATCTTTAAGTCTAATTCTCTGTGGATCTGTTACCATCTGTTTGACTTTTTCTTCTACTTCATCTTTACTATCTGCTAAGAAAATAGCATTCCCATAACTCTTACTCATCTTACGCCCATCAGTACCTAATAACTTAGGTACTTTAGTCAATTTAGGCTCTGGTTCTGGAAAAATTTCTTCATAAAGATAATTAAATCTACGCCCAATCTCTCTAGTCAATTCTAAATGGGGTAACTGATCCTTACCAACAGGAACTGTGTCTCCTTTATATAATAGGATATCTGCTGCTTGTAAAACAGGATAACCTAATAATCCATAAGGTACAGAATTTCCTAACCCTAACTCTTCAATCTGCTCTTTATAAGTCGGCACTCTCTCTAATCTACTAACTGAAGTAATCATCGAGAATAACAGATGTAACTCTGCATCTTCTTTAACATCTGATTGAAGAAAGATAACACTCTTCTCTGGATCAATCCCTGCACTAATCCAATCTATAACTAATTCTCGAATATTATCTTTTATATCTTCAGTCTGATCATATTTAGTAGTTAAAGCATGCCAATCTGCTATCATGAAATAACAATCATACTCATCCTGAAATTTAATCCAATTATCTAAAACTCCTACTAAATGTCCTACATGTAGTCTTCCAGTAGGCCGCATACCACTTAAAATTCTTCCTTTTGACATAATTAAATCCTCCTTAATTAACTAGTCTTAAAAATAGTTTATATAAATTCAATATAAATCAATTCTATTATAAGAGTAATGCATAAAAGAAATTAACGATAGGTCCTAAAATCCCCTGTAATAATCCTGTAAAAACTAAAAATAAAAGAATAAAAGGACCATACGCCTCTATTTCATTTAAAGTTTTATCAAACCTTCTAGGTAGTAAACCTTTTAATATTTTAGAGCCATCCAGTGGAGGCAATGGTAGTAAGTTAAATGTAGCTAAGCCTATATTTAATATAACCCCTGTTAAAAAAAATGTACTAATAATCCTCATATCAAAAAAGTTAACCAAAGTCATTCCAAAAACCTTAAAAATAACAGCTAATATTATTGCTAAAGCAATATTTGCTGCCGGTCCGGCCATACCAACATACATCATTCCTTTTCGTGGATTAGAAAAATGTCTAGGGTTAACTTTTACCGGTTTTGCCCAACCAAATCTTCGAGTAATTAATAAAACTAATGTCCCCATTAAATCTAGATGAGCTAAAGGATTAAGTGTTAATCTACCAGTCATTTCCGGTGTAGGATCACCTAATAAGTCAGCCATTTTACCATGAGCATACTCATGAAAAGATAAAGATAATAGTAATAACGGAATCAAAAGTATAATTTCAAAAATCTGCACTTAATTCTTACCTCCTTTTTCTAGTCGCTTTAAACATTCTTTAAGATATTTATATTCATCATCATAAGAATCTAATTCTCCATTCAATTTTTTATCTTTAACCTTAGATAAGACCCTTCTAAAACAAGGTCCGGGATCATGACCTAACTCAATAATATCTTTGCCTGTCACCTCTAATTCTATCCTTCTTAACTTTACTAAATAATCTTTAATCCACTCTTTAACTTCTGGTTGATCAGTTATTAAAGCTAAGTAAGCCATCTCTTCAATGCTAAGATCATTTAGTTTATGGTAAACTATAGTTGACTGTAATCTAGATTGTAAGAGTAAATTCAAAATTTCTTTAACTTCTTCTTTAACAAAAATAGCCTTTGATACTAAATCATTAGGAAATTTAAATTTTAATAAGAAGTCCCTAATATCATCTTTATCTAAACTTCTAACTAGGATCATTAAGTATAAATAACAATTATCTACTTCTTCTTCAATTCCTAACCCTTCTAACCATTCTTTAATATTAGTAACTTTTAAAGCTAAATTATATTCTTTTTCTGTCCAAGTCAAATCTGGATGAAAATATTTTAATAGATTAAATCTATTTAGATCAAGTAATATCTCAGGTGCCACTTTTTCCATTAAAATTAACGCTAATTCATTTCCTAACCTTCCTGTTGTTAACCCTTTAATCACATCCTGGTCAATAGCATGTTCAATTAATTCTCTAGTCAAACTTTCTATTTCAAAATCATATCGATTACTAAATTTTAATGCTCTTAAAATCCGAGAAGGATCATCAATGAAACTAAAATTATGTAAGACTCGAATCAAACCGGAATCTAAATCTTCTTGACCACCAAAATAATCAATTAACTTACCAAATTTTTTAGAATTCAATTGAATAGCTAAAGCATTAGTTGTAAAATCCCTTCTAAATAAATCTTCTTTCAAAGATGCCGCTTCTACTTGTGGTGGGGCAGCTGGATATTCATAATACTCAATTCGAGAACTTGCTATATCTAACTTTAATCCATTATTTAAATTAACTATGGCTGTACCAAAATCTTGATGGGATTCCTTTATTTCTCCATCTAATTCTGTAACTAATTTTTGAGCAAACTCAATCCCATCACCTTCTACTACTAAATCTATATCTAAATTCTCTACTCCCAAAATTAAATCTCTAACAAAGCCACCAACAATATATAGATTAAGGCCTGAATCATCAGCTACTTTACCAACTTCTACTAATAGATTGAATAAACCTTCATCTAACTCTTCCAAAAGATCTCCCACATTAGAACTTGCTTCTGAAATTTTAACCATACTTCTTCCGTAACGATTCTGCTGACCTTTAATATAATCTGCTTGTCCATATAACACTTTCAAAATATCACTACGGGTTACAATTCCTGATAGATTTCCTTTCTCATCTAATACTGGCAGTCTTCCGATATCATGTTCAACCATCTTATGTTGAATTTGTTTAAATGTAGTATCTTCATCAATAGTAATTACTTGCCGCGACATATATCCTTTAACTGGTGCATGCATTAAATCATAATTTCTTACTTTATCAACGTCTCTCCGAGAAATTACTCCTAATATCTCATCATCTTGAACAACTACTAATCCAGAATGACCATATCGGAGCATAATCTTCTCTGCTTCACCAATGGATTCATCAGGCCCGACAATCATAACTGGTCTAGACATAATATCCTTAGCTAATATTGATGGTTTCATCTTTTTTTCCACAGAATCAACCAATTCATTTTCTAATTCAGCTAAATTTACATCTTGATCTTTAATCATGGCTGAAGCAGCTTTTGTATGGCCCCCTCCACCATATTCCATTACAATTTCAGCTACATCAACTGTATCTACATTACTTCTAGCCACTACCAATACTTTTGTTTCCAGTCTAACTAAAGTAAAGATCACATCAGCTCTATTTAAATCATCTAACTTATGAGTTAAATAGGCTATACCACCTATATATTCTTTAACTTCCGCTTTATAAACAGTAATTTTTAATCCATTTAATTTATATACATTTAAGGAATTCAATAATTGAGTAAATAATTCCTGCTGAGCTTGACTTAAAGGCCGGTCAATAAACTGATCTATAACTGATAAATTAGCCCCTTTATCTAATAAGAAGGCAACTGCCTTTGCATCAATAGAAGTAGTAGATGGAAAAGTTAAAGAGCCAGTGTCTTCATAGATTCCTAAAGTAAATAAAGTCGCTTCGAAGGGAGTAATATCAATTCCTTTTTCTTTAATCTCTTGGCAAAGTAAACTAGTAGTTGCACCGACTGGCTTTACTAATTCCCAGTCTGCATCTAATTCACCATCTAATTCTGGATGATGATCATAAATAACCAAATCAACTACTGAATGATTTGCTAATTTAGATAATTCACCTATTCGACTACTAATTCTCGTATCAACTACTATTAACTTACTTATGTTCTCTTCTTCTATATCTCCCTGAATCTGATTAGGCCGCTTAATAATAATCCTATCTTTATATAAAGACATAAAGTCTTTAACATTTTGACTTAATCTACCTGAAAAGACCATAGTAGCCTCTGGATATAACTTCTTCGCTGCAACCATAGCTGCTAAGGAATCAAAATCTGTTCCTTGATGACTGGTTATTACTTTCATTCTATCACCCCTTATACCTCTTAAGCATTAACTTTTATTATACCATAGCTGAAAGTATTTAGAAAGGTAGATAGCAAAGAGACATTAACTGTTCTTTAATAATTCTTTTTTTCTTATTATAACTTTTTTTTGCCCATGAATAGTAATAATGCCTTCTGTTTGTAAATTAGATAATTTTCTACTCAAAGTCTCCTGAGTCATTGCTAACAAATTAGCCAATCCTTCTCTACTGAGTGGTAACTCAATTACTAGACCTTCTTTAGTTTCAACTCCACTTTCTTGTGCTAAATCTACTAATAATCTGATAGTCTTTTGACGCGCATCTTCTAAAGCCAAAGATTCAAGCATCTGCTCTGCTTCTTTTAAACGACTAGTAATAGCAGATAATAAGCGATAAACTATATTAGAATTTTCCTTTAATAACCGCTCTAAGTCTTTTTTATTAATTTCACAAATAATACAATCAGTAATTGCCTGAGCACTAGTATCTAATGAATCTTCTTTAAATAAAACCATTTCTCCAAAAAAATCATTTTCTTTTAAAAGACGTAAAATATGTTCTTTCCCATCCCTAGATGTTTTATAGATCTTAGCCTGACCTGAATTTAAAATATATATTTTTTTACCCAATTGTCCTTGCAGAAATATTATTTCTCCCTTTTTATATTCTTTCCTATTAACCAACTTGTTAACTTCTTCTAATTTATCTAAGCTTAGCTCGGTAAAAATAGGAACCTTACTAGCACAAAGTTCATTTTTCTGACAACAATCCATCTGCTTTTCCCCCTTTAATATTTAATTTTATCATATTACTCTCCAAAAACAAATTAAATAATTATAAAAATCACAAACTTAAAGGTATTAATCCATCAAGATGGATTAATACCTTTAAGTAATAGTTTAAGTTATGAAACTCTTTCCACCTCATAACCCGTAGTAGCTACTGCTTTTTTAAGTTCATCAATTGTTATTTCGTCTTCGTTAAATTCCACCTTAGCTTTACTAGTAGTGTAATGAACTTTTGCTTCTCTTACACCAGTCTGTTTGTTTAATATTTTTTCAACTTTTTGGGCACAATCTGGACAAGCGAGATCTTTTAAGTAAAGTTTTTTATTTTTCACTAAGACCACCTCCTTGCTTAATAATTATACTTCATATCGTAATAAGCGCATGGCATTGAGAATCACCATTATTACACTTGCTTCATGAACTAACATACCAGAAGCAAGGAAAACTTTTTGGCCTAACACTCCAGCTAAAAGAGTAAAAACAACTAAAACAGCAAAGATTACATTTTGTTTAATGTTTTTATTTGCAGCCTTACTTAATCCTATAGCAAAAGGTAATTTATCAAGTTTATCTGCCATTAAAGTTATATCAGCAGTTTCAATAGCAGCATCAGTTCCTGCACCTCCCATTGCAATTCCAATATCCGCTGTTGCTAATGAAGGAGCATCATTAATACCATCACCTACCATAGCTACAGTATAACCCGCCTTTTGTAATTCATTGATAGCTTCAACTTTATTATCTGGCAATAATTCTGCTCGATAATCGTCTACCCCCAGTTCTTCAGAAATACTTTGAGCAATCCTTTCGTTATCTCCAGTCAACATTTCAACTTTTTTAATCCCTAATTTCTTCAACTTATTTATTGTTTCTTTAGCCTGTTTTCTAGGAGCATCGGCAATAGCTATTAGTCCTAAAATATTATTGTTTTTCACAACAAAAACTACTGTTTTACCCATTACCTCTAATGCTTCCTTTTCTTCAATTAATTCTGTAGTAGTTTCAATATTATTTTCACTAAGCAACTTTGTATTCCCTACCAAAACTTCATCCTTATCTGTTCTAGCAATAATCCCTTTACCAGTTATCACAGAAAACTCATCTACTTTACTTAATCTATTTTCATCATCAACTTTATCTATTATTGCCTGAGCTAAATGATGTTCTGATCCTAATTCTGCATTTGCTGCAGTAATTAACAAATCCTCTTCTGTCCCTGATAAGGCGACAAGATCAGTGACAACTGCTTCTCCTTTAGTTAAAGTTCCAGTCTTATCAAAAGCAACTAAATCTATTTCACCAGCTTTTTCTAAATGTTCTCCTCCTTTAATTAAGACTCCATTTTGAGCTGCATTTCCTATCCCTGAAACAATAGAAATCGGTGTAGAGATAACTAAAGCTCCAGGACAACCAATTACTAATAATGTTAAAGCTAATCTTACATTCTGAGTAATCATGAAGATAATTATAGCTAATATAATTATCCCTGGAGTATAATAACGAGAAAACTTCTCCATAAATTTCTGAGTTGGTGCTTTTTGTTCCTGAGCTTCCTCCACTAACTGAATAATCCTAGCAAATGTTGTATCTTCACCTACTTTTTGAGCTTTAATTTCTAAGTAACCGTTTTTATTAATTGTTCCACTATATACTTCATCTTTTGTTGATTTTTCTATTGGCTTAGATTCTCCTGTAATTGAAGCCTGATTGACTGTACTCTTTCCTTTTATTACTTCACCATCAACTGGGATTTTTTCGCCTGGTCGAACTATTACTTTTTCTCCAACTTCTACTTCTCTAGCTGAAATTTCTTCTTCCTCATTATTCCTAATAACATTTGCAGTATTAGGAGAAAGATCCATCAACCCTCTAATAGCATTTCTAGTCTTATTCATTGTCTTAACTTCTAAATAATTTCCAAAGACAAATAGAAAGGTTACAGCTGCTGCTTCCCAATATTCACCAATAATTAAGGCTCCGATAGCAGCAATAGTTACTAGAGTATTAATACTTAATACTCCCATCTTTAAAGTATTAAAAGCATTAATAGCAATTTGATAACCAGCTACAATACTTGCTAAAATCATAATAATATTAAAGAAAACAGGATTAAGATTTAAAAAATGAGTTAACCAAGCAGATAAGATTAAACCTCCAGATATAATTACAACTTTTAATTTTTTATTCATCTTTATTACCTCCCTCATCACTTCTTGTAACCATCCTATCGTATAAAAGAATATATAACTATGATTTAAATCAAATTTTAAAATTCATTAAAATAATAAGGTTAAAATTAAAAAAGCTAGATTCTACTGATTAAGTAAAATCTAGCTTAAATAATCATATATTAATTAGAAAGTAAAATTTAATTACTTTTTAATCGTTTAGGAATTTCTTCTTTAGCTACTAAATCTTCATAAGTTTCACTTCTAATAACCTCTTCAACCTGACCATCATTAACCAAAACTACCCCGGGTTTAGGTAAACTATTATAGTTATTAGCCATTGAATACCCATAAGCGCCTGTACAACTGACCAATAAAATATCTCCACTTTCTAATTTAGGTAACTCAATATCCCAAATCAACATGTCTCCTGATTCGCAACATTTACCAGTAATGGAGACTACTTCATCTGGGCTTTGATCTGCTTTATTGGCTATAATAGCCTCATATTCAGCTTCATAAAGAGCTGGTCGAATATTATCCGGCATTCCCCCATCTACTGCTACATACTTTCTAATATCAGGGATTGCTTTAATAGAACCTACAGTATAAATTGTAGAACCTGCTGTCCCAATAATAGAACGTCCCGGCTCATTAATTACCTTTGGTAGAGGGATCCCTAATTCTTCGCACTTCTCTTCAATAGCATTAGATACTATCTTAGCATATTCTTCAATATCTACAGTCAGGTCTTCTTCAGTATATTTAATACCAATCCCACCGCCTAGATTTAATTCTTCCATAACTAAATCTACTTCATCTTTAACAGTTTCTACGAAATCTAGCATCACATCTACTGCTAATCCAAAAGATTCTAAATTAAAAATCTGAGAACCAATATGGCAATGTATTCCTTTAACCGATAAATTATCTAAATTAACCGCTCTTTTAATTGTTTCTAAAGCTAAACCATTTTGAATTCCAACTCCGAATTTAGAATCTGTCTGTCCTGTTTGAATATAACTATGAGTATGAGCCTCTACTCCTGGAGTTACTCGAATTAAAATATCTACTACTTCATCTCTTTCACCTGCTATGCTATTTAATAAATCTAATTCATAATTATTATCTACTACAATTCTACCAATTCCAGCCTCTAAAGCCATTTCTAATTCTTCTGGTGTTTTATTATTTCCATGGAAATAAATCTTATTTACTGGAAAATTGGCTTCTAAAGCAGTATGCAATTCTCCACCAGAAACCACATCTAAACCTAAACCTTCTTCTTCAATAATTCGACACATAGTCATCGACATAAAAGCCTTACTTGCATAAATAGTTTCTGACTTAGGATACCATTCCTCAAAAGCTTGTCGATACGCCCGACAATTATCTCTAATTTCCTTTTCATCAAGGATATATAACGGCGTTCCATATTCTTCAGCTATTTTTGTTACTTCACAACCACCAATTTCTAAATTTGCCTTTTCATTAATTTCCATTGTACCATGTAATATCATACTTACTACTCCTTCCTCCATTCTCTTTTTTATAAATATTTTATGAATGATTTATATATTTATATGCTGATATTAAAAAAACGGTTATGATATTATCTCATAACCGTTAAAATCTCATTCACAGTATATAAGATAGCACTTCACTCATTCAGTGACAGTTCTATAACTATTAATTATAGATCCAACCCTAAAAATTAGTGCAATTTTTAAAGCTTCGGCAATAACTCCTTTCATTCTAAGTCATAGTTTACACTTAACTCCTTAGAAGTACTCTTAGTCACTGCGCCTCTATCTTCAACTATTCTCATGTAAATATTCTCTTAAATAGGATAACATAATTATTAATCACTGTCAACAAATTTTTTATTTATTATACTCTCCTAATACTTTAACTAAAAACTAATATTTAAAATTAAGTTTTATAAGTTCTAGATACAACTTTTTTGGGCTCATAATTACCATAATAATTAGTACCCCAGACTCCTAATAAGATTAAACCTCCTCCTATAATATGAAACCAATAAAAAGGTTCATCTCTAAATACTACTCCAGCAATTATTGAAATAACTGTTGTTAAATTTGTAAATACTGCTGAACGAGAAGCTTCTATCTTTGATAACATGAAATTCAATAAGAAGAATGCTAGGACTGAAGACAGAACTCCTAAATAAATAATAGCAATTAAAGCATTTAAATTCTCTAATGGTTGAAAATACTGCTTGAGCATTCCTGCTCCTATATGTTGAATGATAGATATTCCATTAAACACTACAGCACCTATTACCATCATGATATAAGTAATCTCCACTGGTTTAAATTTTAATGATAATTTTCTAGACAATATATTAAAAATTCCACCGGAAATAACAGCACCTAACAGAATGAATAATCCTTTTAATTGTCCTTTTACATCTAAATTTCCTTTCATTACTATTATAAATAATACCCCTACCACTGAAATAGTAATAAAAATAACTTGCTGCTTACTAGGGATTTCTTTAAGAAAAACAGCAGCCAATATAGTTACAAAAATAGGAATTAAAGCAATCATCATCCCAGCTTCCGAAGAAGACGTTATCTGCACTCCTAAAGTTTCAAATATAAAGTAAGCCACTGGCTGAAATGTAGTTAAAAGTAATAATACTCCTAGTTTTTTACCTCTAAAATTGACTTTAATTATCCCTAATATCTTTAATACCGTTAATATTATGGCCGCTATTGCAAATCTAAAGCCTAATAGATGAAAAGGAGCTAACACCTCTAAACCTTCCTTAGTAAATAAAAATGAAAATCCAAATATAGTTGCTACAAATAATCCTGCTAATATAGGTAGTAGTTCATCTGTTATTTTATTAAACACTTCTTGTCACATCCCTTTTTATAATAAATTATCTATATTAAATACTCTATTATAATTAAAACATATTTAAGAAAGTATCACAATGATATTTAAAAATTTATTTAAAATTCCTGATTTTATTAGATAATATATAATATACATTCTATCCAACTTAAAATTTAATATAACCATCCCCTCCTACCCCCGGTCATACACTCTTCCTAGTGTTCACATTTTGTTCAAATTATTATTTAGTATTGCAGGATATATTTTCTTATTGTCGAATATATCTAATAAATGGCATAATTGATAAATATCATTTTATTTTTTAAAAGGGAGGTGAATAATCATACTTAAAATAATTTAATTAATTTCAAGTAGAATACTATATAAAAAGGGGAGAAAATAATGGGTAAGAAATTAACATTAGGTATTGTATTTATTTTAACATTATTTGTAGTTTCAAGCACCGTAATGGCTATGGATCATTCAATGTTTATTAAAGGTCCATTTGATAGCGGAAAAGATGTAACTAAAAAATGTATTTCTTGTCATTCAGAAGAAGCTGAAGATGTTCAACATTCAATCCACTATCAATGGGAAGGAAAAACTTCCACTATTAAAGGAAATAAAAATAAGAGTTTAGGAAAGAAAGATGACATTAATGGTTTCTGTATCTCTACTCCAGCAAATGAACAAAGATGTGCCCAATGTCACGCCGGTTATGGTTATGGAACTGAAGAATTCAGTTTTGAAGACCAAACTAATATAGACTGTCTTGTCTGCCACGCTGACTTATCAAAGTATAAGAAAGCTAAGAAAGATTGGGGTAGACCAGATAAGAGTGTAGATTTAGTTAAAGCAGCTCAAAGTGTTGGACAACCTACACGTGAAAACTGCTTATCTTGTCATGCTTATGCTGGTGGCGGTAATAACGTTAAAGAAGGAGACATTGAAAAAGAACTAATCCATACTAATAGAGAATATGATGTTCATATGGGTACTGATGGAGCTGATATGAGTTGTCAGTCTTGTCACGTTACTAAGGATCATAAAATCCCTGGTAGAAGTATTCATGTATTAGGCAGTGAAGGTACAGTAACTTGTGCTCAATGTCATACAGACAAGCCTCATAATAGCAGTAATATTTCTAAGAAAGCTAATGCTACTCTTAATGAACATGCTCAAACTGTTGCCTGTCAGACTTGTCACATCCCAGAATTCTCTAAAAAGTCTAAGACTAAAATGGAATGGGATTGGTCAGCAGCAGGTAGTAAAGATGCAGATTCTAAGTTAAAAGGTAATTTCGTGAAAAGGAAGAATGTTAAACCTACATATTTATGGTATAACGGAATGAGTGAAAATTACTTAGTTGGGGATAAGATCAATCCAGATGGTCCAACTATTCTTGCTAAACCAGTAGGTAGTATTGAAGATAAAAAGTCTAAAATTTACCCATTCAAAGAGTTTACTAGTAAGCAACCTGCAGATGCTAAGTATAATCAATTAATTACACCACATCTGTTCAAAGGCTTCTGGGGACATTTTGATTGGGATAAAGCCCTTAAAGCTGGTGCAGAAGCTGGTGGATTAAAGTATAGCGGTGAATATACATTTGAAACTACTAAGACATTCATCGGTATTAGTCACGAAGTAGTACCAAAAGAAAAAGCTCTAAACTGTGGTTCTTGCCACTTAGGCGGAGATAGAATTGACTTCGAAGCTCTTGGCTATGAAGGCGATCCTATGGTTAAAGGCGGTAGAAATTAAATAAACAATGCTTTAAATCCCTAATGCGTATGATAGCATTAGGGACTTTTTATTTTAATCTCTTTTACTCCCTTACTAAACTCTGTCCTGGATTAGTAATCTTAATAGAACCTCCATAACCACATTTTATTGTAGATGTTTCAAGTAATGTAGGTATATCATGAATAGTAACGTCATTTTTACCACCTTGCCAAGAACCAGTTGGCTTAGGAGTACAAGGCGGTGTTGGGTCACTAGATCTCTTACATTTACTACCGAATTTACTCATGCTAGTATCTTTAATAGTAGCCATAGGCTTACTTTGAATATAAACTTGATATTTATCTGCAACACTTAGAGTACTCGGTCCTGTCCCTAAACTACACTTCAGCTTTGCTCCATTACAGACATATAATCTTTCTGAACCACTACCTCGTGCAATAGAAGAAGTATCTTCACCCTCTTGCTCTTGCTGTTCTTCTTTTTTCTTATCTTTCTTATTCTCCTCTCCACTTGTTGTGGAGGCTGTTGCTGCTTTGGAAGACTTTTGAGAGTCACTATTCTCTTGACTCTCTTCTTTTTCATCTGGGAATATTATCGTGTCCTCGGGATATATCCAAAGGAAGTTATCTTTAATTCGCTCTTCCTCTTCTAGAAATTTGTTTTCTTCTATGGCAAGTATTTCAGATTTAGAAGCCTCTTTACCATTTTTACTAACTATCTTATTTCCATCTAAGTAATAAGGGGCTTTCTCTTCTACCCATAAGCCATAATCGCCTTCTTGGAAACCTTCAATACATAGAGTCTTTGTTTCTTGCTTGTCATCAAAATAATTGATATATATATTATCTCTATTATCCTTAACATAATTATTCTTAGTTTCATCTTGATGACCTGTAACTTCCGAAAGCTGGTTTGGGATATAGACTTTTGAACCAACTTTTAACTTCTTAGCTTCTTCTTCAGTAAAATTACTACCATCCTCTTTTTCTAACTCTCGCCAACGATTTGCTTCTCCTAAATACTCCTCTGCTATCTCTCTTAACATATCGCTTTCCATTACCTTATAGACTAGTCTTGGCTTTTTATTTCTTAATACCTCTAAATTTTTCCCCTTAATATACTTATCATTTAATCTTAACTTACCCCTTGCTTTATCTGTAACCCCTTCTAAGCTAAGTGAACTATTACTTAAAGCTTTATTATAATCATATTTCCTATTATGATTTAACCCCGGAAGACTATAACCCTTATCCGGTAAGTCTATATTATAATCTAAATCATCAAACTCTCTAATCATCAATACATTCCATGAGCTGTTACTGTTATTGTTACTTTGATCTTTATATTTAACCCTATATTTGATTTTTAAAGTATTCTTTTTTAAAATTTTAAAGAAATGTTCAAATGAGGTATAATAATAAATTACTTCTAAAATTCTGCTGTTATCTTGTTTAAAACTTTCTACATATTCCTGATACTTAACTTGATCTCCTAGAGTCAGATATTCGTTTTCTAATCTTCTTTTTAAATTACTACCTATCTGCTCGCCATTAATTATTATCTTACTCTTTTTTATCACGTCTTTAGTGTATTCTTCTTCTTTATAGTAATTTATCATTCCTATACCTGTCCATAATTTAATATCATTTGTCTTATCTTCCTTCATACCAGATTTATTATCAACCCTAGTACTATTTTGTGATTTATCAGTTTCTAAGTTAATACTACCGGATATTGAATTTCTACCTACTTTAAAAAAATCATGATTCTTATTATCAATATAATCCGCTGGATTTCTTGATTGGATCTCTTTTTCAAAGATAATATAATTATAATCTAAGCTACTATCTATTGTATTTCCCACCCAATTACTTCTAATAAATTTCTTATTAAATAATTCATCTAATATTATCTTATATGATAAAGGGTCGTTACTTAAGTCTAAACCAAACTTCTTTGCTTCTTGATCTATTATATCTATACTCTTGACTGTAAGTATATTTGGAGACATATCTGCTGAACCATTAGTTATTACTATTATTGTCTCTTCTTTAAGTAATCTTTTAGCATACTCTTCTCCAAAATAGTTACTTAAGTCATCTAAATATCTATTAATTTTATTATTGTTATTAGGTACTATTACATTTTTGATATTTTTAGATTGCTTTTCTGAATTAAGCTTCCTATCTATTCGGGCAGTATCATAATATTTTAAATTCTCAGTTGACACTTTCGTAGGATCACCATTAAAGACTTCATCTAAAATCTCTTTAATCTTCTTATCCCCTTGCTGATTAAAGTTATAGTAGGCAGTAAACTCTATATCTTCCTCTTCTTTTATCTGTTCTTGATAAAAATGACCTATCTGCTCTACCACTCCTATATAGTTAGTGCTTCCATTCTTAATTTCAAATTTGGCTAAGTTTTGAGAGTTTTGCTTAACAAGTTTACTATAATCTATGGAAATATCCTTATTTGTTATCTTATTAGTAACTGCACTAAGATTATTTGAATTAAACAAAGTCGTATTATCTAATTGAACTGCTAAAGAATTTAAGCTATCCTCTGCTAAGAATGCCTTCATTCCCTCAAATACCCCCGGGGCATCTATTTCTTTTTCTACTATTATGTAATTTATATCCTGATTTGGATTATATCCTTTAGTTTCATAAGGAAATGTAAAGTGCATTCTACTAGCCCCAACATACTTTTTTAGATCTAATAGATTATCCTTTGTTACTTCTAATCCTAACGAAATTATCTTCTTCCATGATATATCTACATTCTTATTTTTATCTTCGTCTTTAGTTTCATCTTCTTTCTGCTTAAGATATTCACCATAGGCTGCTTTCACTCCATTCGAAATAGATTGAGCCGAATGAACAATTAATAGTCCTAACATTCCATAGACTACCTTATCTAATATATTCTTGCATGTCATGCCTACTTTTAATAAGATTATTCCTAAGGATGATAACCAGCCCATTGCCTTAGCTGCGAACATATTACATCTAGCTTCAAAGATAATTCTATTTTTTATTTCAGTTTTTATTTCTTGTTCTCGCACTGGATGTTTCCTTATTTCTTTCCAATTCATATTTCGGTATTTAGGATCATACATCACCGTTATAACTGCGGGAGCCCAAATAGCAAAATATTCACTAATAATCTCTTTCCCTTTTTGAGAAGCTTTATTTTTTAGACTCTCTAGCTTCGTATCGTCTTTATTAATCTGTTCCTCTAACCTTTTACTTAAATCCTTGACTTTTGTATCATTTCCAGCTTTACCAGCCTCTTTTACTTTCTCTGCTAATTGCTTTTCAAGGGACATTCCTCTTTTTAATTCTACTAAATCCTTAGTAGTTGAAAATAATTCATAAGTATTCTTTGCTTGCTTTGATTTCTGATAGGTTTCCATAAATCTTTGTGGATTTCGCGTAGTTGAATCACCTTCTTTTACTCCAACCTTTGTTATAAATTCACCATCTAAAGACTCAGGCATCTGCTTAGATAAGTAATCAAACATAGCAACTGAACTACCTGTTATAAGTCCTTTATATTCCTCTTTCATACCACTTAAATCTCCAAATAATGATTGCATTGAATCGTCTTTAGATGAAAAGAATGTAACTATTACATCACTTGCAGATAAGAAAGCCTGTTTAGCTTCGCCTTCGGCTATCCATTCGGCGTTGTTTAGGGCGTTGGTGTAAGATGTTGCTAAATTATCAATGGCATCTTTTGCTGTTTCTGGATATGGACATTCTGCCCAGGGTTTACCTTCTTCAATATCTTGCCAATCTTCTCTTACATAGTACTCTCCAGCTTTTTCATAATATTCAACTATCTTAGCCATTAAATTTCCCCCTCACTTTTTAATTTTTGATAATTAAAGTGCATAATTACACCAGATTCTCCATTTTTATTCTTAAAAATATCTTTAACCAATCTGCCCTTTTCATTATATTTACTTTCAATCCAAAATGTTATCCAAAATTCACCATTATCTTTTCTTGCCCTTCTGAAATCCTCTATTTTATTTCCATTTTTATCATATTTGTTTTTTCTAATTCTCTTTATAGTTCCATTACTATCTCTAGACACAAATTTTATCTCATTGCCATTTTCATCATACTCTCGCTGAAACCAAGTATCAATTTTACCATTTATTCTTTCTATATATTCTTTACTCTCACCAAATCTATTATAATATGTAGTAATCTCTGCCTTCTTCTTCCCAAACTGCCCATCTATATTCCTTATCTCCGTCTCTTTTATCAATCTGCCTTGCTCATCATACTCTCTTTTAAAATGAGAAACAGCATGCAATTCAAAGATACCATCAACATCATCTATTACTTTCGTTTTTTCTCCTTTTTTATTGTAATAGAACTTTTTTTCTCGGCTTCGATACTGATCATTAGTATATTTATACTTTAAATTACCATTTTCATAGTAATTGTAAATACCTTTTCCACACTTAACTCCCCATTCATTCTTTGCTATATATCCCGTCTTCTTACTCTGGTCATTATAACTATAATCCTTAGTAATTCCCATTATACCTCCGCCTAACATTGATCTGCTTCTGGTTTCTTCTAATAATTTATCATTATCACCATATTTATATCTTTCATAACTAGTTACTTCGCCTTTTTCATTCTTATCAATTTCATTCAATAGTCTATCGTACTTATCATACTTTTCTATTCTTGTTACATACTTTTCTCCGGAATCTACATCTTCTCTTATAATTTTAACGACTAAGTGCACCTTCTGTTGTTGCTCTTTTGATAATTTATAATATGGCTCTTGTTCACTCTTATCCTGCTTACTATTTGCTTCTTTACTCTTAGCCTGTACTTTTTGCGTTTCTTGCTCATTTTGCTTAGCATTACTACGATCTTCTGTACAAGCAGTTAATGTTAAAATGAGTGCTAAAAGTAATATTAATACTCTGCTAAATTTTTTCAATCTTTCATCCCCCCTGTTTAGTGTCAGTAGTCAATGTAAGTGTCAATTGTTATCTGTGTCAGTCTGTAGTTGATAATTCTCTTATTTTGACACTAGACTTACACCAGACTATCCACTAAACTTTTAAAATCCTTTAAGTCATTAATTATTATCTCTTAATTGTTTTTAGTCTGTGTTTGGTCTGTGGTAGTCTGTATCTAATAATCATTTCCCCCTTTCTAATCTTATAACTTACTGAAAACTGACAACTAATTATAACATACGATTCTCAAAAAATTCTCAAATAACCATGATTATCCACTACTTTTTCAAAAACAATTTCCGATAAATTCTTATAGGTATCGCCAAACCTTGAAGTATTATGATCCTATTTGGGATAATTAATGATATTTGTGCATGCTTTTTATAAATTAATTCTACTTTTTTTAGATTTTATTTTGAAAAATTTAAATAAGCCCTACCTAAAAGAGCGTCCTAGTTAACTAGGACGCTCTTTTGATCTTACAATCTGTTCTCAAATATTTATTTAAAATTTATATTAGGCTTGTCCAGCCTACAAGTCAACCATTCAGTCTACACATCAAGACTGATTGTGTAAACTGCTGGTCATAAGCCTATGGAAACTTCTACTTTTGAATTCGATAACTCCTGCCGGGCTTGTCCAGCCTACAAGTCAAGGCTGGTCATAAGCCT
>NZ_FUWM01000010.1:0-26065 GCF_900167185.1 Selenihalanaerobacter shriftii | reverse complement strand
ATAACTCCTGCCGGGCTTGTCCAGCCTACAAGTCAAGGCTGGTCATAAGCCTATGGAAACTTCTACTTTTGAATTCGATAACTCCTGCCGGGCTTTACTAACACCTAACATCCAACAACTAGCACCTAACAAAATAAAAAGAGCCAAGCACTTATTGAAAGCACTTGACCCTTCATGATTAGCTTATTTAATTGATAACTTAGAATTTATAAGATAATGTACCTTCGTATGAATCTTCCTCTAAACCACTAGTAATTCCTATTGGGCTACCATTCTTTGTAGCATCTACTTCATTTTCAAATACATGCATATAGGCACCTGAGAATTCCCAATGCTCATCTAATTCATAAGTAAACCCAAGAGAAGCATGCTTCTCTACTACAGCAATAGCTGGTAAGTTAGCAAATACATCTTCCCCTTCAATTGGAGATTCACCGTAATTTAAGCCACCTCTTAAAGTAAGCTTTGGACTATAATTATACTGAACTCCTAGAGCATAAACATAAATATCATCCCAACCCCACTTAAGAGGCATTGTATCTTTATTAAGTTTAGGGTCCGGATTCATTGCATTTACAAATTCACCGCCATCATCTGCTTCCAAATCAATTGTATCCATAGTACTACTATAGTTAATCCACTTCACATCAGTAGTGATTAACCACTTGCTATTTGGACGATAAGCCATTCCTAAAGATAATTGCTGTGGTGCGTTCATTTGCATCTTGTAAGTTCCTTTTTTATTATAATACATCTGATCTCCTATATTATATAGAATATCACCTTCATCTAACCGATACTCATAATCAGTAAAATACTGTTCACTTGTATAGCTCGCACCTAAAGTAACATTATCACTATACTGATACATAGTACCTAAAGTAAATCCAGCACCAAAAGCTGATTGTGTTTCACTTAAATCAAGACCAAAGTGCTGAAAATCATCTTTAAAACCAAATGCTCCCGTCATTTTATTAATATCATCTATGAAATCTCCTGTATAATAACTCTCCATTCCCATGGCTTGATAATCGAAATTAAATGCACCACCAACAGCTAACTTATTATTTATCTTCCAAGCCGCAGAAGGTGCCATTTTCCAAAACTGATAATTAGACCAAATATTTGCTTTAGAATTGCTAAAGCTATTACCATCAGCAAGTTGCGGATCGTAAGTAGCAGTAATTTTATCAGTTGTATCTGTTGTTGTAGTGTAGTCAGGTATAATTATTTTTCCGTCAACTGATCCACCACCAAATTTGGCATCATAATCCACAAATTTTCTCTGCATCATTCCTTCAACCTGTGGAGCTGTTACTTCATCATAATCTACACCCATACCGCCGATTCCGTACATTCCACCACCGAACCAAACATCATCATTATACCAAGCTTTAGCATTAAATCCGATAGCCGGTGCCATATATAATTCAGATCCGCCTGTAGTATCGTATTCATCAGCGTTATTTTCAGGAACAAAATCAACATATCTTTCTGGAGTAAACATCGTAACACTGAAGTCAGTTCTTGTTCCGATAAAAGCCATTCCTGCTGGGTTAGTAATAGCCGTAGCAGTCGTATGTGGTGCAGCAGTTACTGCTCCTCCCATACCCTTCTGATAAGCACCAATTCCAATAAAGTTCATTCCATTAGTAGCCAATACTTGCGGAGCCACTAGTGCCATGACCAATAGAATCATAGTAGAAATACTAATAATCTTTTTCAAATTTATGTACCCCCTAAATTTTTTGAAATTTAATTTTTGTTAATATCCCCTATATTAACTCAATATCCCTATCCTTATTATTAGCCTTTTACCAACCTCCCTTTCACTTTAAATGAAATCCCCTACATTATCGTTGATATTTGCTTCACAAAGGCAAAGAAAAAAATCCCTTTACCTTAAACTATTATGTAACTTAATTACGTTTGCCCTCTTATTCACAAGCCTTAGGAAAATAAAAATCGCTTCTCCCCCGGGCAGGGGAAAATATCCGAAAAAAATAATTTAATATCCAAGTCTAGATATTAAATTATTTCCTCCGATAAACTTGTGATTTATTTCATTTATCCTTGTGTATATACTAACATATATCATAACCTTTGTCAAGCAGTTTAGTTAAATTATGGATAATATCATACCGCTTCCCACTTAGGACATTTAAAGCCCCACCTGGCTACTAATTCCTCCTCTTGATAAATATTTATAATCTCACAACCATTAGGACAGCCATCACATTCAAAACTAGAAACATTATAGCTAAATCCAGAAACATCAAACCCTTTAAATGAACTTTCTTTCTTCTGTTTAATGGCTTCCTTAGCTAAGATTGCCGACCCTAAAGCTCCCATTACATCATGATGTTGAGGAACTATTATCTCTTCTCCTAATTCTGTAGCAAACGCTTCTTTAATTCCTTGATTAGCTGCTACTCCTCCTTGAAAAAGAATAGGACCTAAAATCTCTTTACCTTGTCCTACATTATTTAAATAATTTCTAACTAATGCTTCACAAAGTCCAGCAATAATGTCTTCTAAACTATGTCCTAATTGTTGTTTATGAATCATATCTGACTCTGCAAATACCGAACAACGCCCAGCTATTCTAACCGGATTCTCTGCTTTCAACGCTAAACTCCCAAACTCCTTAATAGGAATATTTAATCTGCTGGCTTGTTGGTCTAAAAAAGATCCAGTCCCGGCAGCACAGACAGTATTCATAGCAAAATCAGTTACTACTCCTTCTCTTAAAATTATAATCTTTGAGTCCTGTCCTCCAATTTCCAATACAGTTCTAACTCCAGAAACTTCATTAGCAGCAGCTACTGCATGGGCGGTTATCTCATTTTTAACTATATCTGCTCCTACTATCACTCCTGCTAAATTTCTAGCACTCCCTGTAGTCCCTACACCTTTAATTTTAAGATCTCCTATTTTTTCTTTTAATTGCTTTAACCCTAATTGAATTGTATCTATAGGTCTACCTTGGGTTCGTAAATATAACTTCTCTAAAACTTGGTAATTATCATTTATTACAACTAAGTTAGTACTAACTGAACCTACATCAATACCTAAATAGCATTTCATATTACTTGCCCCCCTACTTCATCTCCTTTTTTCCTTGCTAATAGATCTACAAAGGCTTCTAATCTAGTAATAAAACCTGCATCTCCAGTATGTTCATCTAAAATTAAAGATAGAACTGGTATTTTCTCATTTCTACTAATTTCCGGAATAATGCTTTGAGCTACTATCTCTGGCATACAAGTAAATGGAGCTAATTGTATCACTCCATCATATCCATCTTCTGCGTAAATTGCCGTTTTGCCTATGGTCTCTAAACCATGTCCTCCGACAAAATGCTTTAAATATGGCTCAGCAGCTTCTTTTATTCTCTGCTCTTCTTCAGCTTCACTTAAATGAGAAAATAAATGTTCACTGACCCAATCACTAAGATGTATAGATCTATCAACAATTACTCCCATTTTCCCCAGCTTCTCTTCTATATTCAAATTTGTGAATGGTTCTAAAACTACATATATCTCTCCTACAATACCTACTTTTAATGGTTTTCTACTAAAATCTAACTCTAAATTTAAAACCTTATTTTTGAAATCGACTAAATTTTGATATAAATTTTCTATATTTTTAGCTTGGTCTACATTATTTAAAAACTCTTTATGAATCTTAGTAACTAATTCTGGTTGCAAAGCATAAGCCCTCATTTTATTTCTATACTGAGCTGCCTCATCAATTACTTGACATTTATCCCAAGAAATTTTCCAAGCTTGCATAATTTTCCACCAAGAAACATGCTTGAATATAAATTTAAATTGTTTAATAAAGTTCTGCCACCTACTTTGAAACGGTTCTAAAACTATCATCTCATAATCATATTCTAAATCTGTCAAGATTTCTTTCTGTACCTCTGCATAATATCCAAACCGACAAGGACCAATTCCACCACCCATAATAATAGTATCTGCCCCTGCTTCTAAAGCTTCAATATAATTACCTACATTTATTTTAAGCGGCAGACAAGCAAATTCAGGAGAATACTTCACACCTAAATCTAAGGTTTTTTTAGTAATCGGTGGTGGTTCTAATACATCTAAACCCACATTTTCAAATAGAGACTTAATTGATATATTCATATTCCCCATATGCGGAAACGTCACTTTCATGCACCTTTAACCTCCCAATTTATCATATCTACAAAGGCCTCTAATCTAGTTAGTAAACCTGCTTCACCAGTATGCTCATCTAAATTTAAAGACATAAAATGAATATCTTTTCTTCTTTTAGCTTTACGTTCTATTAATTCACCTATTAACGCATCTGGGCCACAACCAAATGCAGCCAACTGAATAATACCATCTACTTCCTCTTTATTAAATAAATAGTAAGCAGCTCCAATGATATGCTTATTAAAAGTCCAGAACAGAGACTTGGATAATTTACTAGCCCCATGTTCAATCTGGTTCTGATTTAAATTTTGAGGAGTTATTACTTCTACTCCTAGTTCTTCTAACTTATCTATAATTCCTAAATTAATATAATTATCATAAAGTAAATAAGTATGTCCCAATAATCCAATTACTAATTTATCTTTATCTTTTATTTTCTTTATTAATTTTTTTTGATGATTATTTAAAGCATGATTTGCCTTCCAATGTGCTTTTAAAATTCTAAATTTACTATCTGTAAAGTTAGCTCCTATCTTTAAGTTGGCTTTTAATAGGGATAACCAGTTTTGATTACGATTAATAGTCGGTGTTAATAATTTCGGTAAATCGGATAAACTACTCTTGATCATATCCGGTAATCCCATTAATTTAGGACAGACATATTCACTTCTTTCTACGCTTACAATTCGTGGTAAAAATATATAATCAACCTTATCCCTTAAATCTACTATATGTCCATGACAGATTTTAACTGGAAAGCAAGCCTCATCAACGGCTCTTTTGACACCTGCATTCACAGTATTTTTGTTAGAATTATTAGATTCTACTACCTCTACATCTAATTCTTGAAAAAAAGTCTTCCACGCCGGATAATAATTAAAATATAATAACGATTTAGGTATTCCTACTTTCAGTGTCATCCAATCACTCCTAATTAAAAAGTTAAAGCACCTGTTGCTGAAAATATTTCACCTAAAAGATAACTTGATAGAAAACCTATTAATATCCCTAATACCTCAAGTTTACCTCCAGTTGCTACAGCTCTAGGAATCATCTCATCTGTAACCATATATAAAATAGCTCCACCAGCAAAGGCCATAATTGAACCTATCCATAATTCTGAAAATTCTACCAAGAATTTAAAACCAATTAATGCTCCTAAAGGATTCGTTAAAGCAATTAATCCTGCAATTAGATAAGCAGTTTTTTTATTCAAGTTTCCTTCATTCATCATCTCTTCAGTAATTAAAAAACCTTCCGGAATATTATGCAAAAAGATAGTAACTGCTAAAACTACCCCTAATCCACCACCCTCACTAGCAAAGCCTACTCCCATACTAATAGACTCCGGTAAATCATCTAAAAAAGTACCTAAGGCTATTCCTACTCCAGCATCAAAATGTCTCTCTATATAATCATCTACTATTAAAAAGAAGATTCCTCCTAAAATAAAGCTAATAGAAGTTGCAAATATTCCTGTCTTCTGATAAGCTTCTGGGATTAATGAAAAAGAAATAACTGAAATTAAAATTCCTGCACCAAAAGATAACATAAATGATAGAATACGTTCAGATACTTGCTTAGTGCCTAGATATCCTCCTATTAGAATAGTGCTACCTGCTAAAGAGCTATAAATAAGCACTCTTACTAAACTACTCATTAATCACCTACCACCTCTATTCTTTATTATCTTCTGGATATCTATCTGCATCAGTTAGGCTATGAATATTAGGTCGTCTATGTGATAAATCTAAGATAGATTGTCTAAATATATAAGATTTTAATGCATTCCAATCAAATGGAATCAATGGCCATAAATAAGAGATACCAAAAGATTTAGTAAATAAGAATAACCCAATTATAATTACTGTACCTACAATAAACCCTGGCACTTTAAATAAAGTAACTAAAATTAATAATATAAATCGTAATAGTTTAATTGTCAATGCCAATTCAAAACCGGAAATAGCAAAGTTACTAGTAGCTCCAATCGCCATATATAAGATAGTTTCAGGAACAAATAATCCTACTTTCACTGCAAAATCACCCAATAATAGCGCTCCAATTAAACCTAAAGAAGTTGCTAAAGCATTTGGAACTTGAATTGAGGCCATTCTAACCAAATCAATACCTAAACTGGCTATGATAAATTGCCATCCCAATGGAACAGTACCTGTCTTTTTGGGTCCAATAAACTCTAAAGATGATGGCAATAAGTCTGGCTGTAACGCAACTAATAACCACAGTACTGGTAAGAACAATGAAGTCACTGTTGCTGCTAAACGTACTAACTTTAAATAAGTTCCTGGCAACGGTGTTTGCCGATAATCCTCTAAACTCTGTACATGGTCGAAGAAGACAGCTGGTAATAAAAGCGCGGTCGGTGAATTATCAATAATTACACAGATCTTACCCTCTAATAAATGAGCAGCCACAAGGTCTGGACGCTCAGTATACCTAACTTCAGGTAAAGGATTTAGAGTATTTCCAGTTAAAAAATCCTCAATTGTTTTATCTGCTAAAGGCAATCCATCTACATTAATCTTCTTTAACTTTGTTTTTATACTATCAACTAATCCAGGATCTGCTATATCTTTAATATAAGTAACTGCTACATCACTCTTCGACCTATTACCTATTTTCATGACCTCAGCAATAAACTCTGGGTCACGTAAACGCCTTCTAATCATCTGTACATTAAATAACATCGTCTCAACAAAACCATCATTAGGACCGCGAGTAGACTTTTCTAACTCAGGCTCTGCAGGACCTCTAGACATCCAGGTTCGACCATCAATAACTATTGCTTTAGTTTCTCCTTCTATAAATAAGACCTGAGGTCCAGCTAAGATTTGGTCTACACAATCTTCTAAGGTATTTGCTGTGCTAACCTCATAATAAGGAATTCTTTTATCCAAAATCTTTTGAATTACGTCTACACTCAGTTCTTCCCTTTGAGTATCTATCAACTGTTCCAAAATAAGGATGAACTCATCCTTAACAAAACCATCTAGGCAAATCATTCCTGCTCTTTTATCTCCAATTAAAAAAGTCTTAGTTAGAACATCAAAGCTAAGGTCAGCATGCATTGTATCTTGTACATACTCTAAATTTTTATCTAATTTCTTAAATATCTCTTTCATAACTAACTCCACTCCTACTTAGAATTTCTTCAATAGCCTTAGTAGTAATCGGACTACCTTTTCCAACTTTATCTTCTTTATTCATCTTTCCTATATCTCCTATACCCACTAATAAAGGTGGCTTAAATTTATTAATAACATCTACAGTGTCACCTTCTAAATAAAGATGACCTTTAATTTCAGAGTTCCCTTCTTTATCAACCGGTCCTTCTACTATTTTAGCATTATTATCAACTGAAAAATCAGGTTTAATTCCTTCTACTTCTTTAGTACCAGAAGCCACGGCTAAAATCCCTAGAATTTTTATTTCATCACTGGCCAAAACTATCTCCATTGCTTCTTCTCCTGGCCCTTTATTCTTATTACCTTGATCATCAAACATTACTAAAACTGTATCTGACTTAGCTTCTTTAATTAAATCAACTATTCTTTTTCCGCTCATAGTTGTTGGATTTCCTGACGATTTAGATATAGTTCGCAAACCTAGTTTTTTACCTACAGTCTCAACAGCTTCACATGCTGTCTCATCACCATCAGTAACTACAATTACATTCTTTTTCGACATCTACTTCCTCCTTATTAACTTTTCTATCTATCCTAATAAATATACATTATTCTTTAGGATGAAAAATAACAGCCATTAAAAAACCAATTACTACAGAAGCACTTACTCCAGTACTACCTACTTCTAAAATCCCAGCAAAGAGTCCTAGGATACCTTCGCGTTCAACTTCAGTTAATACTCCTTTAGTTAAAACATGACCAAAATTAATTACTGGCACTGTTATTCCTGCTCCAGCAAAATCAATAATTGGTTGAAACCATCCTAACCCAGTTAAGATAGCTCCTATTACTACAAGAATAACTAGTAAATGAGCTGGAGTATAATTAGTAAAATCCAAAAATATCTGTCCTAATCCACAGACTAGCCCACCTACTAAAAAAGCAGTTAAGTAGTTCAAATCTTCTCCCTCACTTTCCTTATCTATTCAATTCTCCATTGCTATTATTAGCTTTTTGACGTTGTTCAAATTCTTGATTACCAATGGCATTATTTTGAGTATCATTCTCTATCACAATCCCATGGGCAATACTTGGAATCGACTCTCCTTGTAAGAAAGTTAAAGGACTCATCAAGGCACCAGTAGCAACCACTAATAATCGTTTAAAACGATTATTATTTAAGTAAGGTAAAAGATAAGAAGCAGTAACCACTGCAGAACAACCACAACCACTTCCTCCTGCTCCTACACCTTGGTCTGAATTATAAATTAGCAAACCACAATCATCTTGATCTTCAGAAATATCTATATTCTTATCCTCTAAAAGTTCTCTTAATAATTTACTTCCTACTTCTCCTAAATCTCCAGTAACTATTAAGTCATATTGGACTGGATTCCGATTAGTGTCATTCAAATGCTGTAATATAGTGTCGGCTGCTGCCGGTGCCATAGCTGCTCCCATATCCATTGGGTCCTTTACTCCTAAATCCATTACTTTTCCTACAGTAGCCTCAGTAACTACTGGCCCTTGTCCATCTTTAGCAAGTAATGTTGCACCACTTCCTGTTACTGTCCACTGTTTATATCCTGGATATTTATCACCATATTCATTAGGGGTTCGATATTGACGCTCTGACCCTTGATAATGGCTCGAAGTAAAATTAATCGTTCTTTGACCATAACCACCATCTATCAACATTGCTCCTAGAATCATACCTTCCACCATAGTAGAACAAGCTCCATAAAGTCCAAAATAAGGTCGAGCAAATTTACGAGCTACAAAATTAGCAGTAATAGTTTGGTCTAATAAATCACCACCTAATAAATAATCTATCTTATCTGCACTTAAATTTGCTTTTTGCATTAAAAGTTCTATAGTCTCTTGAGTTATCTTCCGTTCAGCCTTCTCCCAAGTCTGTTCTTGATAATATGAGTCTGGAAGCACTTTATCAAAATATTCTCCTAAAGGACCTTCCCCTTCTTTAGGACCTACAATTGCTGCTGAAGATATAATCTTTGGTTTTGAATCAAACTTTATTGTCTGTTCTCCAATCATTTTATTCATCAATAATAGCCTCCACTTAAATCACTATTAATTTTATTATTCCAATTATAAAAGCAGCTAACATACCATATGTTAGAACTGGTCCAGCAACACTATACATCTTAGCTCCTAAACCCAATACGTAACCATCTTGCCTATACTCCATGGCAGGAGCTACTATAGCATTAGCAAAACCTGTAATGGGTACTATTGTACCTGCACCTGAATATTGGGCTATATTATCATAAATTCCAAGTCCAGTTAGTAAACCTCCAATCGTTATCATACTTACACTCATTAAAGGGCCTGCTTTCTCTAAAGGCATCCCTTGAGCAACTAATGATTGAGTAATAATTTCACCTAATACACAGATTAATCCACCAACAATATATGCAGAAAAGAAATTCCTAAATTTAGAATCTGATGGATGAGCTTTTTTAACTAATTTTTGATATTCATCAGGAGTTTTATCAAGCTGGGGCATATTATCACCTCATAATTAATTTTGACCTAAAATTAAATCTAATATTCAAATTTGATTAACTAAATAGATTAGGTACCTAAATTTAGGTACCTAATTGAAGATATAAATTATTTACGTTGTTCTCTAACTGGAAATGCCACTTGTACATTAGCTTTATATTCTATAATCTCACCATCTTTTACATCAGCAGTTAAATTTAGAATTTCAACTCCAGTTATTTCATCAATCGTCTTGTTAGCTTCCTTAACTGCATTTGCAGCAGCATCACGCCAATTATCCTTTGATTCCCCAACTAGTTCTACTATTTTAGTAATTGCCATCTTATCACCCTCCATTCAGTAATGAATTATAATATTGTAAATTAATCCTATCTATATTTTTTCCTATTATCTCTGATTTATTCATTTTCAAGACCTTTTTAGCTCCTGGTGGCAGCTCAGGACCAAAAAAACCATTATTAATTAACATCCATGAAAAGACTGCTAAAGTGATTACTATGACAATGGTTAATGCTACAATAGTAAATAAATCCTCTCGAGTTAACATTTTATCACCACCCTGATTTATTGATTAATTTTAGTATTATTATTTACTTTGCAAAGTTATTTAATTCAAAATAAAATAAAAAGACTACAGGAAAATCCTGTAGTCTTTTGAATAAATTTTAATTTTATTTTTTAATCTAATTCTTCTCTAATTATCTTAATAATTTTTCGTTCCAATCTTGAAACCTGTACTTGAGAGACTCCAATTCTTTCTGCGACTTCCGTTTGGGTTAACTCATCAAAATAACGTAATTTCAAAATTAATTTCTGTCTTGGTTTTAACTCTTTTATGATCTTTTCTAAATCTAACCTATCAATTTCACGTTCATAACCTTCACTTGAGGCAGCCAGTTGGTCAATTAATTCTATTGTACTTCCTTCTTCTTCATAAATCGGAGAGTAAATAGAAGTGGGATCCTGTACAGCTTCTAAAGCAATCACAATCTCTTCCTTATCAATCCCCAGCTCTTCAGCAATTTCTCCAATGGTAGGTTCGCGATTTAACTTAGTTGTAAGTTCTTCCTTAATTTTATTCACTTGATACGCTCTATGTTTTACTCTTCTACTAACTTTAACTGGATCATCATCTCTTAAAAAACGCTTAATTTCTCCTATAATTAAAGGAACAGCATATGTAGAAAACTTCACATCTCTATCTAAATCAAACCTTTCAATCGCCTTAAGTAATCCTATACTTCCAATTTGAAATAATTCTTCATAATTATAATTGCTATTTGAAAATCTATGAGCAACCTTAAGTATTAACTTTAAATTATGAGTAACCAACTTTTCCTTAGCATCTTGATCTCCAGCTTGAGCCTTAACTAATAACTCTTTAGTCTCTTCATCAGATAATAAATCCTTATCCGGAATATTTAAATCCATGCTCCCAATTCTTTTCATTGGATTTCTCTCCTAATTTGCTTTCCGCTTTAACTTCTCTGGTACTTTAATCATCCTAATTTGAGTTCCCTCATCTACTGTTGAAGTTATATTCAAATCATCCATAAATGATTCAATAAAGACTAAACCTAATCCCATCCTATCTGCTGTAGTATATGATGGTTCACAAGCTTGTTCAATATTTAAAATGCCTTGTCCATAATCTTCTACTGAAATTACCAATTCTTCATCATCTATTTCTAATCCTATCGTTATCACTCCATCATCATTAGAGTATCCATGAATAATTGCATTAGAGACAGCTTCAGAAACTGCTACCTTAATCTCCTCAATTTCAGATAGAGTAAAATCTAACTGAGCAGCAAAAGAAGCTACTGTAACTCTAGCTAAACCTATATTATCCGTAACACTCTTGATTTCTAACTTAGCACTATTCCCACTCAACCTTTTTACCTCCCTTACTAAATCGCTTTTAAAGCTTGCTGTTCATTATCAAAGATATCAACTATCTTCAAAATACCTGATAATTCAAAGACTTTATTAATAGATTTTTTAACATTTATAATTTTTAGTTCTCCACCATGATTACTTATCCTTTTATATCTACCTATAATGAAGCCGAGTCCTGAACTATCAATAAAATCAACTGATTCTAAATTAAGAATCATATTCTTAATTCCTACTTCTTCATTTAATCTTTCTTCTATCTTATTTCGTAATGAATCAACAGTATGCATGTCCAACTCTCCACTTATCCTTACAATTAAATTAACTCCTTGTCTTTCTATCTCTAAATCCACTCTAAATTAACCTCCCTACATTAAAATATTGCTTTAATAATTAAATTCAATGTTAATTTAATTATTCCTTCAAAATTTCCATTTTTTTCTATTTAATTTATTTTTATTTACTTCTTTATTAATTTTTATATTTAATAAAATATAGTCACTATGTCTCAATTGAGACATAGTGACTATATTTTTAATTGAACAAATTAACTATATTCATAAAAAACTTCTTTAATAATTGAATAATAATCTGTAATATATTACCTTTTTCTACATCACGATTAGCTACTAAATCTACGCTAGCTATTACCTTATCACTTGCTACAACTCTTAATTCCCCTACTTTATCTCCTTTCTTTAAAGGTGCCACTAAGTCACTATGAATTACAACTTGACGCTTTAATTTATCTTCATTTCCTCTAAATACTGCTGCCATTAAATCCTCTTTAGCAATTGCTTGAATCATCGGGTTTTTAGCTTTATATATCTCTATTCGGTCAATTACTAAATCGCCTTTCTTGACTACTTTAATAGAACGATATAGATTAAAACCATAAGATAATAATTTACCTGCTTCATTAAATCGAACCTTTGAGTTTTTTTCTTGCATAACCACTGCTACAAATCTTAATCCTTCTCTTTGAGCAGTAGCTGATACACAGTAACCAGCCTCACTTGTATAACCAGTTTTTAAGCCATCAGCTCCTTTATAAAATCTAACTAAATTATTAGTATTACGTAAAAAAGAATCTCCATCTCTTAAATGATCAATCCAAACCCCTGTATAATCCAAAACTCTAGGATATTTATTAATTAATTCTCTAGACATTAAAGCTACATCATTAGCACTAGTATGATTACCCTGTATTTCTGGATCACTTGGGGGTAGACCATTGGTATTCATAAAATATGTACCTTTCATATCTAACTCTTTTGCTTTCTTATTCATAGCATTCACGAAAGCTTCATCAGTACCATATAAGTACTCTGCTACTGCCACGCAAGCATCATTTGCAGACACAATTGCTATAGCTTTAATCATATTTTCTAAAGTTAACTCTTCACCTGGCTCCAACCAAATCTGAGAACCGCCCATACTTGCTGCATGTTCACTAGTAGATACCATATCATCTAATTTAGCTCTTCCTTCATCAATTGCTTCCATAGTTAATAAAAGAGTCATAATTTTAGTAATGCTAGCCGGTGGTAATTTCTCATTTGAATCTTTTTTAAAAAGAATTCTTCCTGACTTAGCTTCCATTAAAATAGCTGACTTGGCTTTCAAATCAAATTGAGGATCTGGAATACTTTGAGCAGCTATAAATGGAGAATAAATAAATAACATTAAAGAAGAAATTAAAATAATTATAAATAATCGTTTAAACACTCTGCCTCCTCCTTTCCCAATAATACTACCACTATGTTAAATGATTATTATCACTATAATCGAAGTATTCTTGGTAAAATGAGGAATTGCTATAGATTTTTTACATAAACCGAAGGTATTTTCAATAAACATCCCGAATATTAACAGTAAGAAATAGTAAATAAATTCACAATTAATAGTAGTCTTCAAAAAAGGGGAGGGGTCATATGACAGCTATATTTAAAAAGATGAATCCAATAAAGCGACTATATTGGGGAATGATAGGGATAGGCTTAGGAATGGGAATTATATTCCCGTTTTACGCTAATTGGTTTGTAGATTGGTTACCAGGTCGATTAGTCTTTTTTGTGATAGGATGTCTATTAGCAGGATTGTCAGTAGGATTACTCAATTATTACATTATGAAAAAAGTCTTAGGATATGTAATAGAAAGATCATTTAAAAAAGTAGAAACACATTTAGGAGAAAATATTATTCAACAAAAAGAAACTAATTCTTTTGGAACTGAACATTTTCAAATATTAGATGATATCTTTAAGGATATAGGTGAAGTTTTTAGTCATGTATATAAAAATCAAGAAAAAATTGAAGAATTAATGTTAAACAGCAAAAATAACATAACATCTCTAAAAAATAATACTACTGAAGTTGCTACCTCTAGTCAAGAAGTTTCAGCTTCAATAGAAGAAATTGCTACTGCTATGGAAGACCTTTCATTACATTCTAGCAATATTGTAAACTTTAATCAAAAGACTCATAAAGGTCTTGAAAATAACGAAGAAGAAGTACAATTAGGTAATACATATCTAAACAAAGCACTAAAAGCAATGAATAATCTTGAAGAAAAAATTGATCATATAAATGATATCTTTAAAACTACTCAAAAAATAAGTGAACAGACTGAAATGTTAGCTTTAAATGCTTCAGTTGAAGCAGTAAAGACAGGTGACAACAACGGCTTTAAAGTAGTAGCAGAGGAAATTCGTAAATTAGCTGAAAAAAGCACAAAAGCAAGTAAAGAGATTTATGAAACTTTAGAATCAATTCATAAAGCCTCCTATAAAGTTATAAAAGTAATTACTGGTAGCGAAAAGAACCAATTAGAAACTCAACAAAAATATTTTGATGATAACATAAAGACAAGTATTACAGATATTTTTTCAAATATATCAACTTCTTCTCATGAATCACTTAATGCTATGGATGAAATTGTAGATGAAACTAGAGAACAAGCTGTTAGTACTCAACAAGTTTCTGCTTCTACTCAACAAATCTCAGCTGCAATTCAACAAGTTGCCAGTAATACACAGATGGTAAATAATATTACAGATGATTTAGTGGAAGATATAGAACAGACTATTACAGCTAGTAATAATTTAATGGATTATATACAAGAGAAAATTGGTGACAAAAGGTAAAGGATTGATCAATCCTTTACCTTTTCCATTTAATCATGAGATTTATTTTTAGGCAAATCATTCCTAGGCACTGTAGGTGGCAATTAACAATCTTTATTATTTCAATTATAATGAAAATACTTTCATAACCTTAATAATTATAATTATTCTTTTTTCATAAATGAAACAATTAGTTCATCTAGTTCTTGACTTTTATCTATAATTCTTTTAGTATTAAGTTCTTTATCCTTTTCGTTATGTGTTACTAGTTCTTTTAAATCTACTTTTAGTTTATTAATTTCTCTTTTTAAAATTTTAATATCATACATTTTAATCACACCCTTTATAAGTTTTAGGGGCATCCCTTATAAAATTATAACAACTTAACATAAATTTCTCTCTATATTTAGTAATTATATGTATATATTGTTAAAAAATAGTGTTATATCTTTATATTCAACATATAAAACAAATCTCCTCCATATTTAGGTGGATTTATCAATAAATTACCAGTTAATTTAAAAGACCTATGTTCTTGACCAAGAACATAGGCTATAAATAAGAATCATAAATATTCAATTAAAATTTATAATCAACTGATGTTACCTCCCATTTTATTTTGGCAAAAATAGGGTATTAACTTATCACTTCATAAACTAACGGTCTCTCTTCTGGAGCATCTGAACCTATAGTATATGCTCTTAGTAATTTCTCTTTGGCTGCTTCTAAATTACTCTGACCATTAACATGTAAGCTAGCCAATCTATCTCCTCGTGCCACTTTATCGCCAACTTTATTGGCTAAAACTATACCTACACCTAAATCTATCTCATCTTCTTTAGTCTCTCTTCCTGCCCCTAACATCATAGCTGAAAGCCCAACTTCTTCTGCTACAATCTCAGTTATATATCCACTTTCTTTAGCTTTAACTTCTACTTTAGTTTCAGCTTCCGGCAATAAACTTAAATCATCTACCACTTCTGAATTACCACCTTGAGCAGATATCATCTCTTTTAATTTATCTAAACCTGTACCATCAACTAACACCTTTTCTAATCTCTCTCGACCAACTTCCACATCATTAACTACACCTGCTAACTTTAACATTTGTGAACCTAAAGTTAAGCAAAGAGCTGTTAAATCTGCCGGCCCTTCTCCTCGTAATGTCTCAACAGCCTCTTTAACTTCTAACGCATTACCTACGGCTAAACCTAAAGGCTGTTCCATATCCGAAAGAACTGCAATTGTTTCACGTTGAACATTTTTACCAATATTTACCATGAGCTCTGCTAACTCTTTAGCATCTTCATAACTCTTCATAAAAGCTCCACTACCAATTTTAACATCTAACACAATTCCATCTGCACCAGCAGCTATCTTCTTACTCATGATACTACTAGCTATTAGAGGTATTGAGTCAACAGTAGCTGTTACATCACGTAATGAATACAACTTCTTATCCGCAGGAGCTAGGTTACCTGTTTGTCCGGCTACCGCTACTTTAATCTTATTTACATTATTAATAAACTTATCTCGAGATAATGAAGTATTAAAATTAGAAATAGCCTCTAATTTATCTATAGTCCCTCCAGTATGCCCTAAACCTCTACCTGACATTTTTGCTACTGGCGCACCAGCAGCCGCTACTAAAGGAGCAAGAACTAAAGTTGTTGTATCACCTACTCCTCCTGTACTATGTTTATCGACTTTGGTTCCTTGTATAGGACTTAAGTCTATAGTATCACCAGAATTAGACATTGCTAAAGTTAAATCTGCTGTTTCTCTATCATTCATCCCTGCAAAAAACATTGCCATAGCCCAAGCAGAGATTTGATAATCTGGTAAGTTACCAGCAGTATATTCTTGAATCAAAAATTTTATTTCTTCTGTGGTTAACTCTTTTCCTTCTCTTTTCTTTAAAATAATATCATAGGCTCGCATTATATCTCCCTCACAATCCCTTTAACTAATTTAATGAATTTAGATTTTACTCGTCGAGTAGTCTCAATTACTTCATCATGGTCTAAAGGCTGTGGTAAAATACCTGCTGCCATATTAGTTATACATGATATCCCTAGAACATCCATCTCCATATGATTAGCCGTAATCACTTCTGGAACTGTAGACATACCTACTGCATCAGCACCTAACCTTGAAATTAATCGAATTTCTGCTGGAGTTTCATAACTAGGACCTGTCATAGCTAAATAAACACCTTTTCTTGTATTGACTCCTTCATCCTCTGCCATAGACTCCGCTAAATCAATTAACTTTTGATTATAAGGCTCAGACATATCTGGAAAACGTGGGCCTAACTCTGATTCATTAGGTCCTATTAATGGATTAGTTCCCATGAAATTAATATGATCATTAATAATCATTAAGTCTCCCACATTATAATTACGATTAACTCCTCCTGCTGAATTAGTAACCATTAATTTCTCAGCACCTAATAACCTCATGACCCGAACCGGGAATACTACTTCTTCCATTTTATATCCTTCATAATAATGAAATCTTCCTTGCATAGCAATAACATTTTTTCCTTCTAATTTGCCAATCACTAGTTGTCCAGCATGACCTTCTACAGTAGAGACTGGAAAATTAGGAATTTCATCATAAGTAACCAATGTAGCTTCTTCTATCTCATCAGCTAAAACTCCTAAGCCGGAACCTAAAATTAAAGCTATATCTGGTTTAATATCAACTAAATCATTTAAATATTTTACACTTTCTTTTACTTTAATTAAATTCACTTTAGCTTACCTCCTTAATATTAAATAAATATGTATATTTATTTTAATATTTCGTTCTTAAAGCTTGTCCCATCCTTTATTTCATTAACTTCTAATAAATCCACGATAGTAGCTCCTAAGTCTGCAAAGCTTTTCCTAGTACCTAAATCAACCCCATCTTCTATTAAAGAACCATAAACTAATAATGGAACATATTCTCTAGTATGATCTGTCCCTTCATAAGTTGGGTCACATCCATGATCCGCAGTAATCATTAATATATCATCAGTTAATGATTCTATGATCTTTGGTAGATTGCTATCAAATCTTTCTAAAGCTTTAGCATACCCTTCCGGGTCATTACGATGACCATACTCTTGATCAAAATCCACTAAATTAGCAAAAATTAAACCTTCATCACCTTTGTTTAAAAACTTTTGAATATCTTGAATAGCTTCTTGGTTATTCCCGCTATGTATTGAATCAGTAATACCCTGATGTGAGAATATATCTTCTATCTTACCTACCGCCATTACAGATTTATCAGATTCACTGATATAATCTAAGATAGTTTTAGCCGGTGGCTCTAAAGAAAAATCCTCTCTTCTATCTGTCCTTTCAAAATCACCTAGTTCACCTACAAAAGGTCTAGCTATTACTCTACCAACTGCATGCTCTCCAGTTAAAATTTCTCTAGCTACCTTACACATTTCATATAATTCTTCAACAGGAATAACTTCTTCATGTGCAGCAATCTGAAACACACTATCAGCTGAAGTATAAACTATAGGCTTGCCTGTTTTAATATGCTCTTTACCTAATTCTTCAATAATTACTGTTCCGGATTCTGGCCGGTTACCTAATACCCCTCTACCAATTTTTTCTTCAAATAAATCTATTATTTCAGGTGGAAACCCATTAGGGTAAGTAGGAAATGCCTCTTCAGATATAATTCCAGCTATCTCCCAGTGACCAATCGTTGTATCTTTACCATTAGATGCTTCAGCCATTCTACCAAATGCTCCAGTTGGCTTGTCTACTTTAGTTACACCTTCTATCTCCGTAATATTCCCTAATCCTAAACTTTCTAAATTAGGTAGGTTAATACCACCTATTGCTTTTGCTATATGAGGTAAAGTACTAGCCCCTTCATTCCCAAACTCATCCGCATCAGGTAAAGCTCCAATTCCTACACTATCTAAAATTATTAATAATACTCTTTCAATTCCCATTGATAACCTCCTTACTAAATTATCTATTTTATTTTATCCTAGTAAAACATTAATATACACTACGCTGTTGTCAGACATCAGACGACTTATTATATAATTTCTATTTTAAAATCTAAATTCCTGCTTAACCCTAATTTTTTATCCTTTAATAATAATTTTAGTTACAAGACTCATTAAAACAGGAGTTAAAAAAGTTTCAATTATTCCAGCACAGGCTAATATTATAGCTAATAAAAGCATTAAAGTAGAGTAACCAAAAAAATATTGAGCAAAGTTAATGGGAAATTTCAAGAATCTACTTTTAAGTAAATTAAAAGAAAAAGCAATTCCGGCTACACTAGATAAAATTAAAGCAGGTATCACCAATAGATTATGTGGTAAAATAGAAGCAAGAGCAAAAATTAACCCTTTAAATGCCAATTCATCTACCAAAAATCCTATAGCAAAACCAAGCACAAAACCACGTAGAAAAACAATTATAGGAATTAATGGCATTCCGATAATAGAAAGTCCTAGAGTCCATACTAACACAATCATCTTTAAATTATACAAGATAGCATGTTGAGCCAGCATACGCTTTTGTAATACTAACTCCCCTTTAAAAGTTTGAAAGAAACTAGATAAATAATTGACTAACTCACTCTTCTCACTATAACTTAACATTTTAACAGCAATAGAGCCAAAAGTAATTCCACTAATAAATATAATTATTAGAAATAACAAAATAGATAAATTTCTTTTAACGAACTGTAAACTACTACTGCCAATCCTTGTTAAACTAAACATTATTCCCCTCCTAATTTAAGTCAACTTGCTAAAATGTATGTATTAGGAAGAGAAAATATGACAAGCAGTCTAGATTTCTAAGAATCCTTCTTCAATAATTAATTTACTAATATGTTCAGCTGCTAAAACATCTTCATAAGAATTAGAACTAGCTGCCACTAAAGTAATCCCTGTCTTAAATTTTTGAGCTAATCTTATAGCCCGCTGAGCTGATTCTTTGGCTGGTAATACACCACTTTTTTTAAGGGTTCTAGCTACTGTTCCGGTAATAACTTCTGGTGCTCCATAATTGTATGCCGTATCATAAGCAACTCCACCACTATCACTTATAACTAAAACAACTTTTCCTTCAAAATTAGCTAACTTTACTACTTCTGCTCCTAAATTAGGAACTATAGCTTCAATTTCTACTCCAGCACGTTTAACTCCATTTAATGCTAACTGAATATTTTCTTTACGTTCTTCCTCTGAACCTAACCGAGGTTCAGTAGCAATTATTAATTTAGTATCATTCTTTAGAGCATTCTTTCCAGCATAATATCCTATCTTTTCTGGATTAACTTGTACAGGAACCGATATATGATCTGGACTAGCTCCAAAAACTTCAATAGCCCCTGCATCCAAGACTGCCTCTATCGTAGTTGACATATCAATTACATCTACTATGACTACTATATCTCCTTTTCGAGCTGCTTTAGCCGCTCCGGAAGCATTAGATGTAATATTTAAAGTCGGCACCCATTCTTCATTTAACTTTTTACCTAATAACATTGGCACCTTTACCTGACCCCCTTAAACTCTTTTTCCAATTACTCATCTAAAAAATTTAGTAAATATTGAATTCCAATAATCGTCTTAGCATCCATCATCTCTGAAGTATACAATTTTTCCTTTAACTCATCTATTGATAATTTAACTATTTCAATGAATTCATCAGTATCTGTATTCTGTTCATATTTTGATAGATTCTGCGCTAAATATAAATGAATTTTTTCATCACAAAAGCCTGGTGATGTATAAAAACTTCCTATTCTCTTTAAATCTCCAGTCTTATAACCGGTCTCTTCTTCTAATTCTCTACGGGCAGCCATCTTCGGTTCTTCCTTAATTTCTAACATACCAGCAGGAATTTCTAATAATACTTTTTCCATAGGATTTCTAAATTGTCGAACCATAATCACTTCTTTAGTATCTTTCATATAAGGTACTATTGCTACTCCTCCAGCATGTTCTATTATTTCTCTTTTAGCCTTTTTATCATTAGGCAATTTAATGTCATCTATTTTTAAGTTAAGAATTCTTCCCTCATAAATTTCGGTACTCTTTAATTTCTCTTCAATTAGTGATTGACTCATCTTGTCTCCACTCCTTCTATAATTTAAAGGCTAAGTACCTAATATCTCTAATGCTAATAGTCCTGATATCCCTACTGTCATGAAGAATTCAGGATCATCTTTTTCATTGCGGCCCATAGTACTTACTTTAATATCATATTCATTAATAATATCTAACATTCCCTCTCCACATATATAACGAATATCGTGTTTATTAGTAAGATTATACTCTTTGATTTGATCTTCTAATCTATCTTGTTTAGACTCTGATAATTTAGGTAAACCAATAACTGCTTCTTTTAAAGCAACTTTTCCTATAGCAGTTAAAGAATGATGACTAATGCCATAATGTCTCTGTCGTTGATCACTGAAACTAATCCTTGGTATGGCAATTGGAGTCCCACCTAAAACTCTAACAGCATTAATAATTTCACCTTGTTCTAAACCGGTAAATCCATATTCTGTTCCTGTCCCTACTATCCCAGGACCCATAGCAACTATAATCACATCTGCCTCAACTACCTCTTTAGCAGCTATTAATCCGGAATAAATATTTACTGCTTCTAAATCTCCTCCAAAAGCATGCCCGACAGTAATTGTACTTGTAATTAAACCATCTTGCTTTAATTGAGCTACAGCATTACTTAATCTAATAGGCAAAGCAGCAGCATCGGTCATAACATATGCTACTCTTAACTGCCTAGTGCTTAATTTATCTAAAACCATACTTACTGGAGCTAGCATACTATGTAATGAACCAATAATTACTGGGTATTCATCTAAAGAAGTAAAAGATTTAATTGCTTCTCTATGCTTACTCATTTCTTCTTCCACACTTAAACATTTAATTTGATACGGTGAATATCTTAATTTCATAATATGCCCTGAACCTGTTAAATTTCTAGGTTCACTGTTAAGAATATAAAGTATGAAATCATATCCTCCTGTCCCTAAACTTAGTTCTACAGCAGTAGTATTTAAAATCACCTCATCATTTAACTCTACCTTACCGGTTAATTCATCATAATTTATTGCTTCTCTTATCTGATCATTCTTTAACTTAACTTTTACTTCAGTCAATCCAAATCTTTGACTAATAATTTCAATAACTCTTCCTTTTTTAATCGCCAACACAGCGATTACCTCCAATTTGTTATTTGTTAATTATTCAATACCAATTTATTTTCTCCTGCTTTTAATAACTATTTTCCAACATTTTCGATTATTTTAACGACTAAATTAGTACATTTTACTAAATCTTCTATAGCAATCTGTTCTTTTGTGGTATGGTCATTTTTAACACCAATTCCTAAATTAACCGTAGGTATACCCTTTTCATTAAAAATATTAGCATCACTACCTCCACCTCTTGGTCTTAATTTAGGATCCAATCCAATATCTTTTAATGATTGCATCGCTACCTTAACTACCTCATCTTCTTTGGTTAATTTAAAGTTTGAATAAGCTTTTGTAATATTCAACTCTATTTTTGCTTCCCATTCTTCTTCTTTTTTACTACAGATATCCTGAATTTCTGTAATTATTTGCTCTAACTTCTCTTCATCTCTACTTCTAGCTTCTCCTTTAATAGATAATTTATCAGCTACAATATTAGTAGCCTCTCCTCCTTCAATCACTCCTATATTTGCTGTAGTCTCTTCATCTATTTTACCTAATTTTAATTGAGTTATTATATCACAACCAACCTCAATAGCACTAATACCTTTTTCTGGTTCAACTCCAGCATGTGCTGCTTTTCCTGTAATTTCAATATCAAAATCTTTTTCTGTAGGAGCACTAACAATAATCTTATCTACTGGACCTCCACTATCTAAAACAAACCCAAACTCCGCCTCTAAAGTATTCTCATCTAAATATTTAGCACCAAAAAGGCCTATCTCCTCTCCAGCAGTGAATATAATCTCTAAATTACCATGTTTAATCTCCGATTCCTTTAATAATTGAATTGTTTCTAAGATTGCAGTGATTCCAGCCTTATCATCGCCTCCTAAAATTGTACTACCATCAGTTTTTATTATCCCTTCTTCTACTATTGGATTAATTCCCTTTGCTGACCTAACAATATCCATGTGAGCTGCTAAAAATATAGTAGGTAAATTTTCTTCTCCAGAATAGGTACCGATTAAGTTTCCCGTATTACCGTTAAACTTTCCTCCAACATTATCCTCTTTAACTGTTATACCTAATTCACCTAATTTACGCTTCAGATAATCAGCTAATTCCCGTTCATTCCTAGAAGGACTATTAATCTTAACTAATTTCAAAAATTGATTAACTATTCTTTCCTTATTTATTTCCATAATATTTTTCTGCTTTACCTCCCTTTTTTAAGCAGTCTTATTATTTGTCAATCACTGCTGAATCATGCAGAAGTTAACGTAGAATATATAAAAAGAGTAGCTAAACTTATCTAGCTACTCTCTAAATATAAATTATAACAATTCTTCTCTAATTCGTTCTATACCTAATCTATTAACTACTAAAGCTAATTTCTCTTTACCTTTCCGCTGTTGATTATAAAATTTAATTAAATCAGGAAAGATATCCATAATTTTTTCAGTGCTCATTAATTCTGATAACTTAATAGCAAATTGAGGGTGTCTACCTAACTTACCACCAATTGCAAATGACCACCCTTGTTTAGTCCCTATTATACTATTAACGGGACAACTTTTAATACAATCACCACATAAAAAACATCTTTCATAATTAACAACCGGTATTTTATCATCATTTAATTTAATGGCGGTCTCCTTACAAGCATCTACACATTTTCCACAACTAATGCAATTCTCACCTTCAACTTTTGGTCTAATTCTAGCTAATAAAGATAGATCCATAACTTGTGGGCGAGAACAACCATTAGGACAACCTGCTATCCCTATCCTAAATTTAAAATGTGGCAAAATTCTTCCTTTATGTCCATCAATTAAATAAGAACTTAAGTCTTCTGCAGTTATTATTTCTTTTAACTTATGCTTTAATTCTTCTGCATCAAGAATCACATTTGGGCAGTTACGTTTAATCCCTGAACAGACATTAAATGTAAAGATACTACTGTTACTGTTATCATTCATTGGTTCATTTCCACTCCTTGACTGACTATAATCAATTTCAATTCCATTTAAAATTATATAGTAGTTAGTTTAAAGGTTATATGATTTATGCCACATAAGTAATAATTAATTAATTTAATTTTTCTATAATAGTCAATGTATATTCTGCTGTTTTAATTAAGTCATTAATCTTAATATGCTCATCAGTAGTATGTACATCTGCCATTCCTATTCCTAGATTAATAGTAGGAATCTCTACATTAAAGATATTTGCATCACTACCTCCACCTGTAGGAACTAATTTAGGTTCAACATTTAGATCCTTTGCTGCCTTAATAGCCGCTTTAACTATAGGTGAATTTTTATCTAATTTAAAAGCTGGGAATAATCTCTCTACTTCAATTTCAACCTTAGCATTAAACTTCTTAGCAGATTTTTCAAAAATATCTACCATATGTTGAGTCTGAGCATTTAATTTTTCTTCATCTCGACTCCGAGCTTCACCTTCTAATTCTACTCTATCAGGAACGATATTAGTTGCTTTTCCACCTTTAATTACTCCTATATTAGCCGTTGTTTCTTCATCAACCCTACCTAAATTCATATTGGATAATGCAATACTAGCAACTTTAATAGCATTAATACCTTTATCTGGTTCTATCCCTGCATGGGCTGATTTGCCGTTTACTATTACATTAATCTTATCCTGAGCTGGAGCTTCAGCAATAATAGTACCTATCTCTCCACCAGAATCATAAACAATACCTAAATCAGCTTCTAACTTATCTATTGCTAAGTTTTTAGCTCCTAACAAACCTACTTCTTCACAGACTGTAAATACTACTTCTACATCACCATAGACAGAGTCATTTTCAATTAAATACTCCAAGGAAGCTAAAATAGCTGCAATTCCTGCTTTATCATCTGCACCTAAAATAGTATCTCCAGCACTATAAATGGTGTCATCTTTAATTATAGGCTTTACACCTTTACCTGGTTTTACAGTGTCCATATGAGCTGATAAAAATAAGGTAGGTACCTCTGAATTATTACCTTCTAGCTTAGCAATAATATTACCTGTATTACCTTCTACTTCTTTGGCAATATCATCTTCCCTAACTTCTAACCCTAACTTCTCTAGCCTTTCTTTCAATTTATCAGCTATCTCTCTTTCAGTTCTTGACTCACTATCTATTTTGAGTAATCCCATAAATTCATCTACAATTCTTGTCTCATCAATCATTCCTCATACCTCCATTTTAGTACATATGATTTTTTTATTCTACTATACATACTACTTTTTCAAGATAATTATGTGTTATCCTCTTTTATATTGATTTTAATTCCATTATGTATCTCTATTTTAAAATTAAAAGATAAGAGTTTCTGAGAAATTTCTCAGAAACTCTTATCTTAGATTACTCTTTTATTACCTTTTTACCTTTTTGTAAAGCCTTTTCATTTAGCGGTAAAAGGTTATGTCTATGTTCTGGTAATACATCTTCTAAAGCTTCCATTACTGTATCAAAGTCTATTACTCCTGTCTGAGTTATAAATGCACCTAACATTACCATATTAGCTACTTTGCTATTCCCTAATTCATTTGCTATTTCGTTTGCTGGAACTTCTATTACATTTATATCGTCTCTTTTAGCTTCTTTACTTATTAATGAAGTATTAATAAATAAGTTACCACCTTCTTGAACCTGATCTTCAAATTTATCTAATGAAGGTCTATTCATTACTACTGCTGTCGATGGACTTGAAACTACCGGCGAGGCTATTCTTTCCTGAGAAACAATTACTGTACAGTTCGCTGTACCGCCTCTCATCTCTGGTCCATAGGAAGGCATCCAAGATACTTCCTTATCTTCTTTCATGCCTGAATAGGCTAATAACTGTCCCATTAACATTACTCCTTGACCACCAAATCCGGCCATGATTACTTCTTCTGCTGCCATCTTACTCTGACACCTCCGTGGACTTAATCTCGCCTAATGGATAATATGGAATCATATTAT